>JAGQRJ010000263.1 GCA_020425635.1 Planctomycetota bacterium
CGCCTGCCTGGGCCTCGCCTACGTGTTCACCCGGCCCCCCGCGTCGAAGCCGCAGGTGGCGAGCGACGAGGACGAGGGCCCGCGGACGGCCGAGGAGTACCTCGAGCTGGCCCGCGACGTGCGCCGCGCGACCCTCGAGCGCCTGGACCGCGGGCAGGGCGAGAAGGCCATGACCGCCCTCCGCGCGCGGATCCATGAGTGGTCTCAGATCCCGGCGGCGGCTGCGGCGGTCCTCGAGCTCGACCTGCTGCGCAGCGAGCTCGCCGACGCGCTCGAGGCGCGCAAGACGCCGACGTCCGAGGAGGAGCTCGCGGGCCCCGAGGAGATCCCCCACGCCAACCGCTTCCCCGTCGACCCCGAGGAGACCCCCGAGGAGGCGGTTAGCCCCCCGCAGGCGGGCAAGGACCCCGACGCGGGCCCGCGGGTCGTCGTTCAGCGCCCCAAGCCACCTCCGCGGCGCTCGCCCCCCGCGAAGCCACCGGCCCAGCCGCCGAGCGAGCCCGAGGCCGCCCCGAAGAACGCTGGCGCGAGCCAGACCGACGGGTCGAGCGAGCTCCTCCTGGGGAGCCTCGAGGCGCTGCGCGAGCGCGGGCTCAGCCCGGACTACCTCGAGCGCCTCGACGCGCTCAAGCCCGACGACGTCGGCGGGCGCCTGCGCCTGGCCAAGTGGGCTCGCCGCAACCACCTCTTCGCCGAGGAGCGCTTCGCGCTCAAGTCGGTGCTGAAGATCGACGGGGACAACCGCTCGGCCGGCAAGCAGCTCGACGAGCTGGTGCGGGAGGAGCTCGAGCACCGCGACTTCCACACGCCCTGGCGCGTGGAGGGCTCGGTGCTGTTCTTCGAGACCAACACCAGCGAGGCCAAGCTCTACCTCTACAGCCAGGCGGTCAACGCGTTCTACGCGCGCTACAGCAAGATCTTCAAGGTCCGCAAGACGCCCCTCCAGCGCTGGGGGGTCAAGATCGGGGTGCGGATCTTCGCCACGCGCGCGGACTTCGAGCGCTACCAAAAGGAGACCGGGAGCAGCCTCGGCGAGTCGGCGGTCGGCTACTACAGCCTCGACCGCAAGGAGCTCGTGCTCTACGACGACCCCAACGACCCCCAGGAGACCCACGACACGCTCTACCACGAGGGCACGCACCTGTTCACGCACCTCGCCCTCGGCGAGCAGGCCTACGCGCTGCCGCCCTGGATCCTGGAGGGGATCGCGGAGTATTTCGGCGCCTCGGCCTACGACCCGGCGGCGGACGAGCTCGAGATCGGCCGACCGAGCTACATGCGCCTGCGGGCGGCCAAACGCCGGGTCAAAGCGGGTCAGGCCTCGCTGCGGGGCGACCTGCTCGAGGCCGACTTCGGCAACTACCGCTCGGACAACTACGCCCTGGGTTGGGCGCTGATCCACATGCTGCTCGAAGCCACCAAGCCCGGGAGCACCAAGCCGCTCTACGCGAAGGGCTTCTTGCGCTGCTTCGAGGCGGTCGCCAAGGGCGAGAACTCGAGCGCGGCCTTCGAGCGCTGCGTGGGCCCGATCCCCGAGTTCGAGCGGCTGTGGCAGGCGTACATCACCGAGTTCCCCGTCCCCGCCTACGAGGAGGGGCTAGCCTTCGCCCGCGCCCGGGAACACGACGAGGCGATCCCGCTGTTCGAGCGTCACTTGCAGGACTTCCCCCGCGACGCCCGCGCCGCGTTCCAGCTCGGCGAATCGCGCTACGCCCTCGACCAGAACCGGAAGGCGATCGTGGCCTACCGCGAGGCGATCCGCCTCAACCACGACTACCTCGACGCCTACGAGGGGCTGACCTTCGCCCTCGTCGCCGAGGGCTACCCCGACAAGGCGGTGGAGGCGGCGCAGGACGGCTTCGACCGTCACCCGAGTCCGCGCGCGCACTACGCCCTCGCGTGGGCCCTGCACAACGCCGGGCGCAATCCGGAGGCCCTCGAGGCGATCCGCGAGGCGATCAGCCTCGACCCGCGAGCGCCGGACTACGTCGCGCTGCGCGACACGATCAAGGCCGCCATGCGCTGAGCGCCGCTGCGCGTGGCCGGCTAGGGAGCGTCGGCGCTCGGGGTGCTGTGCAGCCAGGCGAGCAGGTCGCGAATCCCGCGGGCCTCCTCGTCGCGACCCTGGTCCTGAAGGAGGGCGATCCCCTCCATGCAGGCGCGGATCGCGCGCTCACGGACCTCGGAGAAGGGGGGCTGGATCTCCGCGGAGTAGCCTCCGTCGAGGAGGCCCTCGCCGTTGGCCAGGGCGAGCTCCGGAGACTCCTGGTAGAGCGCCTCGCGCAGCAGCTCCTTGATCTCGTCTTGCTTGCGCAGCGACTCGGCGAGGGACAGCGCGAGGCGCGAGGTGTTCTCCAGGTCGTCGCGCGCGCCCTCGGCGCCGTTGCCCAGCGAGATCGAGCGCGTCGCGAAGGCGTCTGCGTTGGCCGGCAGCGCGTAGGCCCCCGAGGGCGGCGGCACCCCGCGCGGTTCGGCGGCGAACGAGCGCGGAGCCGGAGGGCCCGGGGGGTAGGTGCGCGTCGTCGGGGCGGTGTCGGGGTTTCGCGTCGGCGCGGGGCTGGCTGGGGGCGAGAAGGCCCGCGAGGCCCGGTCGTAGGGCCTCGAGGGGGTGCGGCCGTCTGGGGTGACGCCGTAGGACTTCGAGGGAGGGCGCGGATTGGCCGGGGCCTGTTCCCCAAAGGTCCGCGGCGGCGGCACGCGCTCCGGGTCCAGGCCGCGGGCGCGGGCTACCAGGGCCTCGAGCGCGGCGAGCGCCTCGTCCGTGCGCTGCGCGACCTCGCGCGAGCGCTCCGCCGGCTGGCCGCCCTCGAGCGACAGGAGCCGCTGCTCGAGGCTCTCGAGCCACGCGCCGTCTGCGGAGTGGCGCCCCTCGAGGTCCTCCAGCCTGCGGCCGAGCTCTCCGCCCGAGGCCCCGCTGCGCTGCCGGTGCTCGAGGGACATCAGCCGCGCCTCGTAGTTCTGCAGCGTCAGCTGGATCCCTTCGAGGGTCTGCTCCTGGTCTTGCTGGCGGCGGACCAGCTCGCGCAAGAGGAGCACCCGCGCTTGCTCGGGGTCTTCGGCGGCGGCGCGGCGCTCCTCGCGCACCCGACGCCGGACCTGCCCCGAGGGGGTCGCGCCCTCGAGGGCCTCCCACACCGAGTCTTCGAGGGCGCGCATGCGCTCCGCTTGCTCGGCCAGGCGCGCGTTGCGCTCCCGCATGTCGATCTGCTGGGTGGCCTCGAAGTCGGCGGGGCGGTCGCGCAGGCGCAGCTCGAGCTCGGCGATCCGCGAGTCGAGCGCCAGGAGCAGCTCCTCGGCCTGGTTGCTGGTCTCGCTGAGTTGGCTCGTCGACGCGCGACGCAGGTCCTGGAGCTCGCGCACGAGCTCGGCGCTGTGGCGCTCGGTGTCGCGGCGGACGCGTTTGCTCTCCTCGAGCTCGTTCTCCTGGCTGCGGAGCTTCTGCTCCATGCCCTGCAGCTCGCCCTGGAGCTCCTTGATCCGGCTGCGCTCTTCCTCGACCAGCTGGGCGAGCCGGGGCAGCTCGCGGCGGCGGGTCTCGGCGCTGGTGGCGCGGACCTTCTCGAGCTGGTCCTCGAGCTCGCGCAGGCGCTGCTTGTAGCGCTCCTCCTCGGCGCGAAAGCGGTCGCGCTCGGGGCGCAGCGAGTCCTCGAGCAGGCGCTTGAGGTCGTCGGAGCGGATCCCGCGCACCTTGCCCGAGTTCGCGCGGGGCAGCTCGGTCGCGCTGCGCTCGATCTGGGTGACGATGCGCCGGGACAGCTCGTTGGGGTCGGTGGGCGACACGCTCACTGGGTCAGTGTGTCCCGCAGACGGGAAAGCGGCAACCCCGAACCCTGCGCCTCAGCGCACGATGTTGAGCAGCTTGCCGTCGGCGAAGGTGTAGACCTGCTGGTAGATCCCGAACAGGAACCTGCAGAACGAGTTCCGGTGGTAGATCCAGCGGTTCGCGCCCATGAGCGCGTCGAGGGTCAGGTTCGTCGCGGGCTCACCGAAGTTGATCTCGGCGGGAGGGCCCATGGCCATGAGCACCTGGGCCTTGGTCATGCCCTGCACGGCCTTGCCGTTGTCGATGTTCGAGCGGGTTCCGCGGTCCATGGCGCTGAGGTCGAACAGGTTGCCGCCGTCGAGCATGCCCCCTTCGCCCTCGTCGGCGGGGTCGTCCGCTCCCTCGGTGGCCTCGCGCTCGACCAGCCCAATGTCGCTGAGCGAGGGCACGAAGAACTTGTCGATGAACCCCTCGATCGAGGTCGCGTCGATCCCGAAGGGCTCGCCGACGGGGTCCATGGTGTAGGGGATCTTGTTGACCAGCAGCTTGACGTAGCTCTCGGTGTATTCCTGGACCTGGACCTCGGTGCCGGGCTTGTAGACCGGGCGCAGCCCGTAGTAGGCCGCGGAGTAGAG
>JAGQRJ010000264.1 GCA_020425635.1 Planctomycetota bacterium
CCGACGACGCCGCGAAGCCCGCCGACGACGCCGCGAAGCCCGCCGACGACGCCGCGAAGCCCGCCGACGACGCCGCGAAGCCCGCCGACGACGCCGCAGCGCAGCCGGAGCAGCCCGCCGACGAGGCCGAGGAGGACGGCGCCGCGGAGCAGCCTGCCGACGACGCCGAGAAGCCCGCCTCCTAAGACGAACCTCCAAGCTCGCGCACCTGTGCGACGAGAGCCCTGGGACCGTTGGGCCAATCTTGCCCAACGAACTCAACGACCTGCCCTGACCCCGAGCTAACCCCTGCGCCCCCGTGCGTTGGGCCGGGCACGAAGCGTGAGTCTCGCTCCTCCCAAGGAGGCGCAGGATGAGGCGCAATGCTTGGTGGGCGGGAGCCCTGGTGCTCGGTGTCGTGGGCTGCTCGAGCGACGGGACGCAGCACGCGTATCGCCCGGTCGGCACGGGGGGCCAGGTGATCTCGGGGGGGGCGCTGCTCGAAGGTCGCGACGGGCACGCGGTGGCGCGGGTCGACTCGGGCCAGCTCTTGGTCGTGGGCGGCGCCACGGCGCGGGCCGCGGCGAGCGACACCCTCGAGCGCTACGACCCGAGCACGGGCTGGAGCGACCCGCTGCGGGCGCGGCTCTCCACGCCGCGGGTCGGACACCAGGCGATCGGCCTGCCCGACGGACGGGTGTGGATCGTCGGGGGTGCGGACGCCCGCGGGAAGCTCCTCGACACGACCGAGCTCTTCGACCCCACTCGGGACGCGCTCCAACCCGGACCGCGACTCGGCCACCCGCGCGCCTTCGCCGCGGCGGCGGTGACGTCGGCAGGGCTGCTGCTCGCCGGGGGGACGAGTCCGAGCGCCGAGCTCTGGAACCTGACCACGCTCCGTCCGAGCGGAGCGCCCTTCGCGCTGCCGGGTCAGGCCCCCCTGCGCGGGAGCCTGGCCCCCGCCGACGGGGCGTGGATCCTCGCGGGCGCGCGCGACGCGCACGGTGAGGCCCTCCCCCCCGTGTGGATCGACCTCGCGACGCGGCGCGCGGAGCTCGCCGCCGAGCGCCTCGTCCTGGCGGGCCCCCCCGTGGCGCCGAGCGGGGCGAGCCACGCCTTCCTGGTGTCGGGTCGACTCGACCGCCCGAGCGCGGCGTTCCAATGGCTCGAGCGCGGCCGCCAGGACGTGGTGTTCGACGACGGCTACCGGGTCCTCGAGCCCCGCGACTTCCCCAGCGTGGTGGCCCAACCGGGCGGGGTGCTCGTGGTCGGAGGTGCCTCGCCGTACGGGGCGCCCACGCCCCTGGCCAGCGTGGAGTGGGTGACTCCGGAAGGGAGCAACTCGGTGAGCCCGCTGGCGATCCCGCGTCGTGACGCGGTGCTGACCCCGCTGCCCGACGGACGGGTCGTGATCAGCGGAGGCACCGACTCCGGCGGCCGCCCCGTCTCGGGGATCGAGGTCTTCGTGCCCGAGACCTCGGCCGCCTCGCTCGACCGCTACGGCGCCGCGAGCCGCCGCGCGGCTCAGACCGCCCAGCAGCAGCGCGACCTGGCCCGGGCTCAGGCCGAGGTCGCCCGACTGCGGCAGGAGCTCGACCGCACCCAACGCAAGCTCGTTCAGACCCAGCAGCAGCTCGCTCAGGCCCAGGCCGACCTCACCACCCGCGACGCCCAGGTCCAGGGCCTGGGCGCCCAGGTCGCGCAGCTCACCCAGCAGCTCAGCAGCGCCCAGCAGCGCGCCCAGGCTGCGGGGGGTCAGAGCCAATCGCTCCAGGCGCAAGTCAACGACCTCGCCTTCCGCTTGCAGCAGAGCAAGCTCGCCTACGACCAGGCGATCCGCGAGCGAGACGCGGCGCGCACCCAGGTGTTCGCGCTCCAAGCGGACCTGCGGGCCGCCCAGGCTCAGATCCAGGCGCTCAAGGCCCAGCTCGCTGCGCCCTTCAAGGTCGACCCGGTGACGGGTCGACGGCTGTAGAGCCCGGCGCGCGCGGGGGGCTCCAGCGAGCCCCTCGCGCTCAGGTGCCGATCTTGAGCCGCGCCGCCAGCTGCGGCTCGAGGTCTTCGATCTGGCCGATCTTGGCCATGGTCTTCTCGAAGTCGTAGGCGACCCGCCGCCAGGTGATCGACTGCGGCGTGACCACGACGTAGCACGCGCGGTTGTCGCGATCGCGGGGCTGCCCCACCGACCCGACGTTGACGATCGTCTTGTGCTCGCAGAAGTCAGGGAACCGGTAGCGGTAGTCGAGCTGTTGCGCGGTCCGCGTCTGGTAGCGGTCGGTGATCACGCAGGGCATGTGGGTGTGCCCCACGAACAGCAGGCGCTCGAAGCCGGCGAAGATGTGCTCGAAGCGCTCGCTCGGGCCGTAGCTCATGTCGCGGGCGAGGATGTACTCGTTGGTCGGGTCGCGCGGGGACCCGTGAATGAACACGTCTGGCCCCTCTTCGTGGCGCAGCGGCAGGCGCGTGAGGAAGTCCCAGCGGCGCCGCACCGCGTGCCCCGCGAGCCAGCCGGGCTTGAGCACGTTGCGCGTCCAGTCGATCGCCTTGCGCGCGGGGAGGTTGAAGGCGTAGGCCCCATGCACCAGCGCCTCGTCATGGTTCCCGCGGAGCACGATCCGGCAGCGATCCATGATCATGTCGACGCACTCGAGGGGGTTCGGCCCGTAGCCGACCACGTCCCCCAGGCAGATCACGTCACGAACCCCGATGTCGTCGAGGTCGGCGAACACCGCAGACAGCGCCTCGATGTTGGAGTGGACGTCCGAGATGACCGCGTACACGCTAGCCCACCGGCTTCGCGCTGGCGCCGAGGCGCACTAGATCCCTTCCTTGAGCCGCGCCGCGAGGGCGTTGTCGAGGAGGGGCACCGCCTCGATCTTGGACGCGGTCTTCTGGAAGTCGTACTCGAGACGGCGCCAGGTGATCGTGTTGCCATCGACCACCACGTAGCTCGCCCGCGTGTCGTGGTCGCGGGGTTGCCCCACGGAGCCCACATTGACGATCACCTTTTGGTCGGCGAGGTCGGGGTAGCTGTAGGTGTCGCCGAGGTCAGCCGACGTCTTGGTCTCGTAGCGGTCGGTGATGATGCACGGCATGTGGGTGTGCCCCACGAAGAGCATCTTTTCGAAGCCCTCGAAGATCTCGACGAACTTCTCGGTCGGACCGAAGCCGATCTCGGTCGCGAGGATGTACTCGTTGGTTGGGTCGCGCGGCGACCCGTGAATCAGCAGGTTGCCGTCGACCTCATGGCGGAGGGGGAGCTTCGTGAGGAACTCCCAGCGGCGACGAACCGTGGTCCCCGAGAAGAACCCCGGCTTGAGCTGGTCGCGGGTCCACTCGATCGCCTTCTGCGCGCGCAGGTTGAACGCGTAGGCACCGTGGACGAGGGCCTCGTCATGGTTCCCCTTCAGGGTGACGGTGCAGCGGTCCATGATGATGTCGACGCACACGGTGGGGTCGGGGCCGTAGCCGACGACGTCCCCCAGGCAGTAGATATCCTCGATCCCGAGCGAGTCGATGTCCGCCATCACGACGGAGAGGGCTTCGATGTTCGAGTGAATGTCAGAGATGATCGCGTACACGGGGCTTTCCTCTCATCCCACTACCCGACATGGCGAACCAATCGGGTACGAGAACTTTGGGATCGGCTCTAAGTGCAGATTCTGTCAGGTCTGCCCGCGTCTTGCCAGCACCCGCTGCACCCCCCTGGGGAATTCCCCGCAGCCCGCAAGGATCCAGCCTTACGCGAGGAAGGGGTTCGCTCGACGCTCGAAGGCGATGGACGTCTCGGGGCCGTGCCCCGGGATCACGCGGGTCGAGTCGGGGAGGGTCAGCAGCCGCTCGTGGATCGAGGTCAAGAGCGCCTGGGTGTCTCCCCCCGGCAGGTCGGTGCGCCCCACCGACCCGCGAAACAACGTGTCACCCGAGAGCAGGAGCGGCCCCGCGTGAGTCTCCGCGAGGAAGCACACGCTCCCCGGCGTGTGCCCCGGGCAATGCAGCACGCGCGAGGCGTGGTCGCCGTGGGTCAGCTCCTGGTCGTCGGCGAGGGGCGTGTCCACCGGCGGCGGGGTGGGCACGGGCATGACCGGGAGCCCCACCATCGCGAACTGGCCGGGGACGTCGTCGTAGAGGAAGGCGTCGGCCGGGTGCAGCAAGACCTCGGCGCCGGTCCTCGCCTGCAGCTCCTGGGTCCCGAGGAGATGGTCCAGGTGCGCGTGGGTGTGCGCGATCCGCGTGACCTTCAGCCCCAGGTCGGAGCAGGTATCGAGGATCCGCTCGACGTCTCCGCCGGGGTCGAACACGATCGCCTGCTTGGTGCGGGGGCACCCCAGGATCGTGCAGTTGCACTGCAGGAAACCGACGGGGAAGTGTCGAACGATCAGGTCAGGCATCGGAGAACACCTCTCGCGCGTCTTTTCCGCTCCGCCCCGTGAGGACGGCCAGCAGGTCTTCGAGGTCCCCCGCAGGCAATCCCGCTTGGGTCCGCAGCTCCTCCAGGGTCCCGCAGGCGACGAGGACCCCGTGATCGAGGACGCCGATCCGGTCGCAGCGCTTCTCGACCAGCCCGAGGATGTGGGACTGCACGATCACCGCGCGCTCGCGCCGGCGGAGTTCGGCGAGCAGCTCCGCGAAGCGCCGCGCGCCCTCTGGGTCGAGCCCGCCGGTGGGCTCGTCGAACAAGAGCGCCGGCGGATCGGGGAGCACCGCGAGGGCGATCGCCGCCTTGCGGCGCATGCCGCGTGAGTAGCCGGCGACCGGACGATGAACCGCCTCGCCGAGGTCGAAGAAGTCGAACAGCCGCGCAGCGCGAGTTCGCGCGCGCTCGGGGTCGAGGCCGCGCAGGCGCGCGAAGAGCTCGAGGTGCTCCCAGGCGGTGAGCTCTTCGTAGAGCACGCTCTCCTCGGGCAGATACCCGAAGGCGGTCCGCGCGGCGAGCGGGTCCGTCGCCAACACGTGGCCAGCCACCCGCGCCTCCCCCGAGTCGGGCAGCACGAGCCCGCTGAGGATCTTGGCGAAGGTCGACTTCCCCGCGCCGTTGTGCCCCAGCAAGCCGAACACCTCGCCCGGCTTCACGGAGAGGCTCAACCCCTTGAGGGCCTCGAGCGCTCCGTAGGACTTCCTCAGCTCCGAGACCTCGATCACGCGGCCGCCTGGTGGTCGGTAGAGACTTCGGCGCGGACCCAGAGCGCCGCGGCCCGTCGCGCCTCGGCGACGAACCCGAGCAGAGGATACAGCCCGATCAGCAGCGGGTGCACTTGCACCGCGAGCGCGAATCCGACCGCGACCACCGCCCCGCGGAGCGGGTAGGCGGTCGCCTCGACCAGGCTCCCCCGCGCCTCGCAGCGTAACCCGAACGCGACGGCGTCGAAGCTGGTCGTGAGGGCGAGGAGCGCGGCCCCTGCGGCCACGGGGGGCCAGGGCGGCGCGTCGGGCATCTGGGCCAGCCACGCCAGCGCGATGGCCGCGAGGCCCAGGGCGTAGGTCCCCGCGAGCGCCCAGCGCGCGAAGAGCACACTGGCTCCGCTGACGGGCTGCACGCGCTCGAGCTGCCTCCAGCGCTCGCGGGCGCGAGGCAAGTCGACGCCGAACAGGAAGCCCGCGGCGGTCCCCAGGACCCCGACGAACATCAAGGTCATGAGGCTCAGCTGCCAGGGTTCGAGGGTGGTGTCGCTGCCCGCGACCGGGAGCAGAGCCAACGCGAAGGGCAGCGCGATCGCGATCACCCGTCCCCGGGGAAAGCCCCCCCGAGCGAGCACGACCAGGTCGCGCTGCACGAGGCTCCCGACCGCGCGCGGCAGGGGGCGGGTGCAGAGGCCCGCGAGGGTCCACAGCCCGCGCGACGCGCGCCCGCGCGCCCGCCCGCCACGGGCGCGGCGCTGGGCCGCTCCGCGGGGC
>JAGQRJ010000265.1 GCA_020425635.1 Planctomycetota bacterium
CCGTCGAAGGGGGGCTTGCCGGTCAACAGGAAGTAGAGCGTCGCGCCCAGGGCGTAGACGTCGGCGGCGGGGCCTACGTCCTTGTCGCCCTGGGCCTGCTCCGGCGCCATGTAGCGCGGGCTGCCCAGGATCGCGCCCGTCTCGGTCAGGCGGCTGGCGTCGAAGCCGGTCTGGCGCGCGAGGCCGAAGTCGACGAGCACGGGCTCCTCGCCGCGCAGGATCACGTTCTCGGGCTTGAGGTCGCGGTGCACGATCCCGCGCGCGTGGGCGTGGGCCAGGGCCGCGGCCATGCGCTGGCCCAGCGCCCGGGCGCGCGCCTCGGGGAGCGGGCCCTCGGCTTTGACGACCTCGGCCAGGGTGGGCCCGGGCAGCAGGTCCATGACCATGTAGGGCCGCCCGTTCGCGACCCCGTGCCCGCGGACCCGAAGGAGCCCCGGGTGGGCGAGGGCCTCGAGCGCCTCCGCCTCTCGCCGGAAGCGACGGACCAGCTCGGGATCCGGCGCGCCCTCGAGCAGGAGCTTGATCGCGACCTCCTCGCCGTCGGGGCCGCGCGCGAGGAACACGGCGCCCATGCCTCCGCGAGCGAGCTCCTTCACGACCTGATAGGCGCCGATCTCCATGCCACGATCGTACGCCGGGGCACCGGGCGAGCAAGGTCCTTCACGACCCCGGGCCCCGAGGCCTCGCGACCCCCCGCGCTGGGAGTCGAGTCGGAGCGCACGGCGTGCCCTCCCGTCCGCGCTCCGGGTCGAGTCGGAGCGCACGAGGTGCCCTCCCGTCCGCGCTCCGGGTCGAGTCGAAGCGCACGGGGTGCGCTCCCGTCCGCGCTCCGGGTCGACCCGGAGCGCAAGGGGTGCAGTACCCCTCGCGCTCTGGGTCGAGTCGGAGCGCAAGGGGTGCAGTACCCCTCGTGCTCTGGGCCGACCCCCAGGGATTGGGGTGCAGTACCTTTGCACTCCGACTCGACCCCCGCAGCCCCGACGGCTCGCTCGCAGAGCAGTGTGTGAAGTCCCTCTACCCTATAGGCGTTCGCGCACCGACTCGGCCGCGCGCTCGCGCCCGGCTGGCCACCTGCTCGGCCCGAACGGCTGCATGTGCAAGCGCGCCAAAGCCTGGAGCGCCGGAGCCCCGTCCAACGACGACGCCCCGGAGAGGACTCCGAGGCGCAATCGGGCGTAAGTGCTGGCGGGGACCACTCGAAATCGAATCGAGCGACCCGGTTGTTCGCCGGGCCCAGCGGTTTTGAAGACCGTGACGGACACCAGCCCGCATTGGCCCCCACGCGTTGCCCCATGCTAGCAGAGGCGGGGTTCGCGGAAGGGGGGCGAGGGAACCTCCGAGGGCGCCTCGGCGGGGGGGCCGCCCCGCTCGGGGAGGTCGGTGGGCTTAAGGCCCCAGGCGCGCATGCCCCGGCCGACGCCCCACCAGATCGCGAGGGTCAGGCCCGCGGCGACGTAGCCGTCGACCGCGTAGTGCCAGCCGAGGTGCACGGAGCCCAGCTGAATCCAGAGCGCGAAGGCGGCCAGCGGGAGGCCGAGCCAGCGCGAGCGCGCGAAGCCGACCAGGCAGAACAGGGTCGCCATGCACACGTGCATGCTCGGCATGGCGGAGATCCCCGACTTGAGCTGCACCGCGCCGCTGACGTGGGCCTCCCACAGCTCGTGCTGCAGCGCCAGCGCGGGCAGGCCGTGGGCCGCGTCGACCCGATTCAGGTAGGCGAACTGCTCGAGGTAGGGGCTCGCCGCCTGGGTCACGCCGTCGAAGAAGCAGGGCCCCGCCGACGAGAACACCGTCGCGACCAAGGTCCCCGGGATCGCCCACAGGAGGAAGAAGGTCATGAAGAACCTGAACCTCACCGCTCGCCGGGAGCTGAAGCTCTGCCAGGCGAGGATCAGGAGCATGACCACGTACCACAGGTGGTAGGCGACGTTGGTGGCGACGGTCACCCACGGGGTGCCCATGAGCGGCATGAGGAGCTGCCAGGGGTCGTGCCCCGCGTGCAGCACATGGTCTGCCTGCGCGAAGGTGCTGTCCCACGAGAAGGGGTTGAGCGTCGGGATCAAGCGCTTCAACCCGCTCCAGGCGCTGCTGAACACGGGCACCGAGAGCTGCACCAGCGCGCAGCCGACCAGGCGGCGCTCGGTGAGGTAGCGCCGCTGGAGCTCGACCGGGATCCACACGAGCGGGCGCTGTCCACGAGGGACGCGCAGCAGCAGCCACAGCGCGTGCAGCGTGAGCCCGATCACGAGCATGAGGCACGAGGTCATGGCCAGACCCGAGTGCACGGAGAGCAGCTTCACCGAGCTGACCTGGCCCTGGGAGAGCTGCACCCCCACGCTGACCAGCGCGAAGGCCGCGACGAGGGCCAGGAGCGGGGCGTGCTCGCGCGCGAGCTGACGGCGCTCCGGCGTCCAACGGAGCGCGGCGATCCAGGCTTGGGTGAGCGGAGCTCCCATGGGGTCCTTCCTTCGTGGGTCCGACGAGGAAGGGGCACGGCGCGCGCCGGGGGGCCGCTACCGAGGGCGCTGGACTTGCGCCGGGAATGCGACCCAGGGGTCGGATCCGTGGCGTCGGCCCACCGACACATGCTCACGGCGTAGGCAGGGCGGGGCTGGGACGCCCGAGGCCGCGTCGCTCGCGTTACTGCCCCAGCCCGGCCGACGCCAGCTCGCGCAGCTCGCGCAGGGTCTGCGCTTGCGCCGGCGACAGGCCGTCGGAGCTCAGGGCCTCGTCGACGTCGCGGAGCGCGTCCGCGAAGCGGCCCTCCTGGAGCAAGACCGACGCGCGGGCGCTGCGCGCCTCGACGTCGCCAGGCTCGAGGGTCAGCGCGCGGTCGAGGTCGGCGAGGGCCTCGGGGAGACGCTCGAGCTGACGCAGGGTGGTGGCGCGCGAGAGCCGCGCGAGCGCGGAGTCGGGTCCCGAGCGCAGCGCCTGGTCGAAGCTCTCGAGGGCCTCGGCGTGCCGCCCCAGGGCCGACAGGCTCCGGCCGCGAAACACGAGGGTCAGGGGCGCGTTGGGCGCGAGCTCGAGGGCGCGCGCGTAGTCCGCGAGGGCCTGCTCGTGCTGCCCGAGCGCCGCGCGCGCGGCGCCCCGGTTCGCGTAGGCCGCGGGGTCCTGGGGGTTGAGCTCGAGCGCCCGGTCGAAGTCGCGGATCGCCGCGAGGGTCTGGCCCAAATGAAGCAGGGCGATCCCGCGGTTGGTGCGCGCGCTCGGCTCCTGGGGGGCGAGGCGCGCGAGCCGCGCGAAGTCTTCGGCCGCGGCGGCGTAGCGCGCCAGGGCCAGCAGGGTCCGGCCGCGCAGGTCCAGGGCGATCGGGTCGTCGGGGCGGGCGCGGAGGCTGGCGTCGAAGTCCGTGAGCGCCTCCTCGAGCCGCCCGAGCTCTCGCTTGACCAGCCCTGTGGAGCGCCGGAGGTTGGGGAGGCTGGGGTCGAGCCGCGCCGCCCGCTCGAGGTCGAGCAGGGCGGCCTCGAAGTCCCCGAGGTCCAAATAGGCGGCTCCGCGGCTGAGGTGACCGACCGCGTTTTCGGGCTCGAGCGCGAGCCCGCGCTCGAGGGCCGCGAGGGCCTCGCGGACCGCGCCGGTCTGGAGCAGGCAGTTGCCCCGGTCGAGCTGCGCGGGGCCGTTGGTGGGATCGAGCCGCAGCACCTCGTCGAGGTCGAGCAAAGCGGCGGCGTGCCGGCCCAGGATCAGGTTCAGGCGCGCGCGGTCGGCGTGAGCCCCGGGCAGCCCGGGCGCGAGGGTCAACGCGCGGTCGAGGTCCGCGAGGGCCTCGTCTCTGCGCCCGAGTTGATCGAGGACGCGACCTGCGCCTCCTGCGTGAAGCGGCGGCGGCTCTTCTCGTCGGCGATCAGCTCGGGGAGCAGGAGCTTGAGGGCGCGCGTC
>JAGQRJ010000266.1 GCA_020425635.1 Planctomycetota bacterium
AGCTCGAGCTCCTCGCGCCGACCCGCCGCCCGCTGGGCGGCGAGCGCTGGACCCGCGTCCGGCGCAGAGACGATTCACCGGGATTTCCCCAGGCCCCAAACCACCAGGAGGTGTACTGATGCCGATTTACCTAGCCGCGGGGCCCGACCCCGAGACGCTGATCTTCGCCGCGGGGGCCGGGCTCGTCCTGCTGCTCCTCGCCTTTGGCGCCGTGACCTTGATCACCAAGTTCATGTACATCTGCCGGCCCAACGAGCTGCTCGTGATCAGCGGTCGCAAGACGACCGCCGCCGACGGGCGGAACGTGGGCTACCGCGTCTACTTCGCGGGGCGGGTGTGGTGCATTCCCTACGTGCAGGAGGTCAAGCGCATGGACCTCAGCACCATGGAGGTCGAGGTCAAGACCAGCAACGCCTTCTGCAAGGGCGGGATCCGGATCAACGTGCAGGCGGTGGCCAACGTCAAGGTCGCCAGCGACCGGCGGATCGTGGGCAACGCGATCGAGCGCTTCCTCGGTCAGGACCGGCGGGAGATCGGCGAGGTCGCGCGTCAGACCCTCGAGGGTCACCTGCGCGCGGTGCTCGCGAACCTGACCCCCGAGGAGGTCAACGAAGACCGGCTGAAGTTCGCTGAGATCCTCAGCGGCGAGGCCGAGGCCGACCTCAACAAGCTCGGCTTGCACCTCGACACCTTCAACATCAACTCGGTGTCGGACGTCCCGGGCTCGAGCTACCTGAGCGAGATCGGCCGCAAGGCGATCGCCGAGGTGGTCAAGAACGCCGAGGTCAGCGAGGCGATCTGCGAGCGGGAGGCGACTCAGGCCGAGGCCGGGGCGCGGTCGAAGGCCGAGGTCTCCCAGGAGCAGGCCGAGACCGCGATCCGCACGCGGACCAACGAGCTGCGCAAGGCGGTGGCCGAGTTCGAGGCCCGGGCCAAGTCGGTCGAAGAGCAGGCCGAGGCCGCGCGCCAGACCGCGCGCGCCGTGGCCGAGCGCGAGCTGCAGGAGGTGCGCTCCGAGCTCGAGGGCAAGCGCCTGCACGCCGAGGTCGTCGTGGTCGCCGAGGCCCAGACCAAGGCTCGCGAGCTGCGCGCCCGCGGCGACGCCGCGCCGATCACCGAGCAGGGCAAGGCGCTCGCGGCCTCGCTCGAGCGCATGCGCCAGGCGTGGGTCGCGGCCGGCGAGGGCGCGAAGCCGATCTTCATGATCCAGGAGCTCGACACCGTGCTGCGCTCGGTGGTCGACCGGGTGAAGAAGGTCTCGGTGAAGAAGGTCTCCCTGGTCGATCGGGGCGACGGCTCGAGCCTGCCCGCCTACGTGGCGAGCTATCCCGCCGCGGTCAACTCGGTGCTCAAGGAGCTGAAGGACGTGACCGGGATCGACGTCGTGGGCACCCTCGCGGCGCCCGTCGAGCGGCCCGCTGAACAACCCATTCCCACCCAAGGAGGTGCTGCATGATGCCTATCCTGATCACCGTCGGCGTCGCCCTCGCGGTGTGCGCCTTCGTCGTCTCCCAGATCCTCAACAACCTCGTCGAGATCGCGGGCCCCAACGAGGTCCTCGTGTTCTCGGGCGGCGGAAAGAACGGCTACCAGGTGGTCAAGGCCGGGCGCCGGGTGCGGGTCCCGCTCTTCGAGCGCGTCGATCGCCTGGACCTGACCAACATGAACATCGAGGTCGAGGTCAAGAACGCGTTCTCGAGCGGCGGCATTCCGCTCACGATCAGCGGCATCGCCAACGTCAAGATCGCCGGCGAGTCGCCGGCCCTCGACAACGCGATCCAGCGTCTGCTCGGCAAGCCGCGCAACGTGGTCATGCGGATCGCCAAGGAGACCCTCGAGGGCTACCTGCGCGGGGTGCTCGCGACCCTCACGCCGGAGGAGGCCAACGAGAACACCCAGGCCTTCGAGCGCGAGCTGCGCAAGCAGGCCGGCGAAGGCTTCGAGAAGCTCGGGCTGACCCTCGACAACCTCAAGGTCCAGTCGATCTCCGACGAGGTCGGCTACCTGCAGGCGGTCGGGCGCATGGCCGCGGCCAAGCTCAGCCGGGACAACCGGATCGCGGAGGCCGAGCGGCGCTCCTACTCCGCGCAGAAGCAGGCCGAGGCGCGGCGCCTGGGCTCGCTGGCCAAGATCGACGCCGAGTGGCAGATCGCGGAGGCGGGCTGCCTGCGCCGGGTGGCCAACGCCCAGACCATGCAAGAGGCCTACGTCGCCGAGCAGCAGGGTGAGGTCGTGGCCTTGATCACCCGGGCCCGGGCCGAGCTCGAGCTGCAGGACGCGAGGATCGAGCAGGCCAAGCACCAGCTCGAGGCCGAGGTCGTGCGTCCGGCCCAGGCGGACATGGAGGCCAAGATCGCCGAGGCGCGAGGCGCGGCCGCGCCGATCCTCGAGCAGGGCAAGGCGCAGGCCCAGGCCCTCAACGACCTGGCCGAGCAGTGGCACCAGGCCGGCGACTCGGCCCGGGACATCTTCGTGCTCCAGAAGCTGCAGACCGTGCTGCCGACCTTCCTCGACAGCATCAGCGGGATCCAGATCGACCAGCTGCACATGCTGCAGGCCCAGGACGGGGGCTCCGGCCTGCCGAACCAAGCCGTGCAGACGCTCAAGGCGCTCGAGGCCGGCGGGCTCGACATTCCGGGCCTCCTGTCCAAGTTCGCCGGGGGCGACCTCTCGGAGCTCTCGGCGCCGGCGCCCCGCCCGCGCAACGGCGGGAGCCGGGCGCGGACGGTCGAGGCCGTGGCCCGCGAGGTCCCCACGGCGGTCGTCCGCGGGCGCGAGTCCTTGAACCTCACCCCGCCGCCGGCGCCCAAGCCGCCGCGGCGCCCGCCGCCCGAGCGCCAGCGCGGCTAGGCCGCGCTGCGATCCGGGACCACGGACCGGCCGACGAGCCCGGGCGCGAAGGCGCCCGGGCTCGTCGCGTGTGGGGGGGGCGCACGCGCGGAGGGTTTTCGGCTACCCTCAACCGAGGAGGAGCCGGCGTGTCCCGCGGGATCGAGTTTCGCTGTCCCCACTGCAGCAAGACGGTCCGCGTCCCCGCCGAGCTCGCGGGCGAGGCGGGCCGCTGCCCGAGCTGCGAGGGCATGCTCCGCGTCCCGAGCATGGCGCCCAACGTCGACCTCTCCTCCCAGAGCGCGCGGACCCCGTTCGGGAAGCTCTCGGTGGGGCAGGACCTCCCCGAGGTCGAGCGCGCCGCGCCGCCCTGGATCGAGCTGGTCGCGGTGGGCCTGGCGCCGCTGATCCCCTGCATGGGGCTCTTGCTGGGGGGCGTGGCGCTGCTCCTGGCCAAGACCAAGGGGCGCTCGTCGACCCTCGCCTGGTTCGCGGTCGGGCTCTCGCTGCTGACCGGGCTGATCTACACCGGGATCATGCTCCTCGGGCGTTGAGCCGGCCCATGCACTGCGAGCAGGCGCCGGGTTTCTCGCTCGCTGCCGGGTGGCGCGGGGGGGTAAGGTCTGGGCCATGGACCGCGAAGTGGGAGTCGTCTCAGCCAGCCTCGGCCAGCTCGCGGTGCATTACGGGCTGTTGAGCCCCGCCGAGCATGGCGCCCTGGTCGACGACCTGCGGGCCAGCGCCCAGGCAGGCGCGCCAGACAGCTGCGCGCGGCGCCTGATCCGGCGAGGGATCGCCCAGCGCGCGGTGCTGCACCTGCTGACCCTCGGCGCCGAGCTCGGCGCCGTGCTCTGCGACGGGTGCGGCGAGGCGGTGCCCCAGGGCGAGCTCTCCCGGCGCGAGGCCTACCCTTGCCCGCGCTGCGGGTGCCTGCTGTTTGGCTTCCGCGCCTTCCTCGGCGAGCCGCGCGAGGTCGGGGGCGACAGCGAAGACACCGACCTCCTGCCCCACGTCCCCGACCCCAGCGGGACGGGTTCGCCGCGGGAGTCGCGCGACACCGACCGCTACGACATGGTCTTGCCCCTGCCCGGGGAAGGCCTCGAGCCCGGCGCGGGCCGCGAGGTCTTCGCCCAGACCCTGCGCGAGCAGGAGCAAGCCACCCCGGACATGAACCAGACCCTCGGGTTCCCCCAGGTGTTCGCGCTCCCCTCGCGGGAGACCTCGCTCACCGACGACGACGCGACCCGCCTGCTCGAGGCCATGCTCGAGGCGCCGGCTCCGAGCGCGGGCCCGGACCCGCGGAGCGCGGAGTCGCGCAACGCCGTGACGATCATGGCCTCGGCGGCCGAGCTCGGGATCCGACCGCCCGAGGAGCCCGAAATGGAGACGCTGATCGCCTCGGCGACCGACCTCGGACTGAGGCCCTTGGCCCCCGCGCCGCCGGCGGAGCGTCCACGGATCCCCTCGCGGCGCGCGACCCGCCAGGCGCCGGCGGCCACGCCCGCGGCGGACGAGCCCGCGCTCTGGCCGTGGTTGCTCGCCTTGGGCCTGCTGTGCGTCGCGACCGCGGTCGCCCTGGGGTTCCTGATCTTCGGCGGCTCGTAGGCCTCCGCCTCCGCCTCGGACTCGGGCTCAAGCAACCCTCGCGCCACGCCGAAGAGGTAGGGGAGGAGGGGCGCGTGGAGGCGGTCGAGCTCGGGCGGTTGGCAGACGTGTTGGGGGTCTCGGTCCCCGCGGAGCAGCGGGCGTGGCGGCTGACCGGGGTCTCGACGGACACCCGGACCTTGCGGGTCGGCGACGTGTTCTTCGCCCTCTCCGGGGAGCGCTTCGACGGGGCGAGCCTCGTCGCGCAGGCCTTCGCGCGCGGCGCGCGGGCCGTGGTCGGGCCGGCCCACAGCCCCGAGTGCGGGCCCACGCGGGCCTTGCTGCGGGTCGCGGACACCCGGGAGGCGCTGCTGCGCTTCGCCGCGGACTACCGCCAGGGCCTCCGCGCGCGGGTGGTCGCGATCACGGGCTCGGCGGGCAAGACGACCACCAAGGAGCTCCTGGCCTCCATGCTCGCGGGGTCCCTGAGCGTGGTCCGCGCCCCCAAGAGCTTCAACAACGAGGTCGGCGTGCCGCTGACCCTGCTCCAGGCCGACCGGGCCACCGACGTGGTCGTGCTCGAGATCGGGACCAGCGGGCCGGGCGAGATCGCGCGCCTGGCCGCGGTGGCCCAGCCCGACGTCTCGCTGGTGACCCTGATCGCGCCGGCGCACCTCGCGGGCCTCGGCAGCGTCGAGGGGGTCGCGCGGGAGAAGCTCTCCCTGGCCGAGGCCGCGCGCGCGGCGGTGATCCTCAACGGCGACGACCCGCGGCTCGACGCCTGGTCCCGGGCGCACCCCGGGATCACGCGCTGCGGCTTCGGCCCGCACAACGAGCTCCGCGGCGAGCTCGGGATCGGCGCGCGCCCGCAGCTCACGGTGTCGGGGCGCCTGGACGCGCGGCTGACCTTGCCCCTGCCCGGGCGCGGCCCGGCCCTCGACGCCCTCCTCGCGCTCGCGGCCTGCGACGCGCTCGGGGTCAGCCCCGCCGACGCCGCCCTCGGCCTGCGCGGGTTCCGCGGCCCCCAGGGCCGCCTGCACACCGTCGAGTGCCCGCGGCACACGCTGCTCGACGACTCCTACAACGCCAACCCGGCGAGTATGCGCGCGAGCCTCGGCACCCTCTGCGAGC
>JAGQRJ010000038.1 GCA_020425635.1 Planctomycetota bacterium
CCGCGACAGGCGAGCGTCCTGGCGACGTCCCAGGGGGCATGGTTCACACCGCCCACGACCTGACCCCCCCGCGCACCACGCGTTCCGCCCGCCCCCAGGTCGGCGTCGCGCACGGCGAAGGCGCAGCCGTCCCCCCCCACGACGAGCTCCGCGACGCCCAACTCGTGCGCGCCATGCGCCGCGCCCTCGCGCGCAGAGGCGCGGACGCGCTGCGGATCTTCCGCCTCGAGTATCCGGGTCCGCTCGCGTGCTGGACGTGCTTCCGCGAGGCGACGCGAGCCCTGGGCGGCGACCTGACCTGCTTCGCGCCCGAGGACGACGAGGGCCCCCAGTTCGAGGCCTACGACTCGCTTTACTACCGCTTCGAGCGAGCCGAGGAGCGCGTGGGGCGCCCCGACGACTACGCCGAGCACGAAGAGTGTCCCAGGGACGGCCTGGACGTGAGCTTCAGCGCCTCCTACGCCTACGGGCTGGTGCGCTTGACCTTCCCCGAGTCGACGCTGTGGGTGTGGAACTACAGCCTCTGCACCGAGGGCGGCGAGGCCTGCGTCGCGGCCCGGGATCGGAGCGAGCTGCGCCCCTTCCTGCGCGCGATCAAGCGCCTGCACCGTGACCACCTGCGCAGCGAGAGCCGGGTGACCCTGATCGGAGGCAAGCACTCGAGCCAGAGCAGCCTCGCGCCGCTGACCTGGGACGACGTCGTGCTCCCGCCTGCCCTGCGCGCGGAGCTCGAGCAAACGGTCAGCGAGTTCTTCGGGGCGCGGGAGCTCTACCGCCGGCACAGGGTGCCGCACCGCCGCGGGATCCTGCTCGCGGGGCCTCCCGGCAACGGCAAGACCTCGATCCTGCGCGCGATCGGCGGGAGCGCGCAGGTCCCGCTGGTGGTGACGGTGGTCGACGAGGGCGGCTCGAACCTGGCGCGAGCTTTCAGCACCGCGGCCGACCTCGCCCCCGCGATCCTCTGCCTCGAAGACCTCGACTCCCTCGTCGACGCAGGGTCCAGCCGCACGCAGTTCCTCAACCTGCTCGACGGGCTGAAGCCGCTGGAGGGGGTGCTCGTGATCGGCACCACGAACCACCCGGAGTCGATCGACCCCGCGATCACCAAGCGCCCGAGCCGCTTCGACCGGGTGTTCGTGATCCCCGAGCCGGGGCTCGCGCAGCGCGAGGCCTACCTCGCCAAGGAGCTCGGCGCCGACGCCCCGCTCGGAGCGGTGACGCACTACGCCCAGGAGACCGAGGGCTACAGCGTCGCGTTCCTCAAGGAGCTCGTGCTCCAGGCCCGACTCGCGGCCGTGCGCCGGGGTGAGGTGACCCTCAGCCGCGCCGACCTCGAGGCCGCGCTGCGCCAGACCCAAGAGCACCTCAACCTCAGCGGCTTCGCCAACCGCGGCGAGCTCGGGTTCGCCGCGAGCGTCAGCGCCCGAGCGTCAGCGACGGCGTAGCCGGCGCCCCGCCCGCTCCGCCGAAGCCACGGCTCGGCGCAGGGGCCGGACCCGACCCCGGCGTCCGCGTGGGGCGAGCCGGGGTGGCCTGCCCCGCCCCGGGGGAGCCTGGGACGACTCGGCCCGCCGCGACGGCCGCCAGGGATTCGCTGCAGGCTTGCCCGGCGTGATCTCCGTCGCAGCCGTCGAAGTGCGAGTCGAAGGCCTTCTTGCCCATGTCGACGTAGGCCGCGACGTCGAAGGACTCGAAGCGCTGGAACGGTCGCCGCGCCATGCGCTCGTGGAGCACCTGATCCGTCGACTTGAGCCGCGGACCCCAACCCCGATCCGCGAGGAAGCCTCGCTCGGCGCGGAGGAAGTCGGAGCCCTCCCCGGCGACCTCGAAGCGGTCGAAGCCCTGCAGCGCGCTGCGGGTGCGGGTGGCGTGGTCGTGCTCGAGCGCGTGGCCCAGCTGCAGGTCGAGGAACGCGCGATTCTTCTCCACGATCGAGAGCTTCGGGCTCTGGAGCACGTCCCCCAGCTTGCAGGCCAGCTTCAGCTCCTCCAGGAACGCCCCGCGCTCCCAGAACCCCGGCAGGCAGTGCAGGACTTGCCCGTCGGGGGTCAGGAAGAACATCTGCACGTTGTGGTGCCCCGCGCAGTTCGTCGTGTAGACCGCCGGGTAACTCGGGGCGTGGGTGCCGGAGGTCCCCGCGTAGTCGGCGACCCCGGTGATGTCGGTCCAACCGCACACGAAGGCGCGGTTCAATGCACGGATCACGGTCGGGTGCGAGAGCGTCACGGCCCTCAGCGAGTGGCCCGCGCTTCACAACCCGTCGTCGAGCTTCCCCACGAGCTGCAGCCAGAACACGAGCTTGCCCTCCTTGCGCGCGCGCTCCTGCAACGCGATCCGGGAGTCGCCCCACTCGATTCGCTTCACCAGGGCGGCGGTGCGCTCGCGCACCTGGTCCCCCGCCATGGGGATCCGCGCGTCCTGGGCGAGGGTCGCCGAGGCGCCGAGCAGGAAGATCGCCGCGAGGGGCGCGAAGCGCAGCAGGCTGGGTGTCATGGGGTCTCCTTGGGCTCGTAGCTTCGCCACCCCGCCGGGTCGTCGCCGAGGTCCTGGCCGGTGATCTGGATCAGCGCGGCGCGCGCCGCCG
>JAGQRJ010000267.1 GCA_020425635.1 Planctomycetota bacterium
CAGCGCGACGTCCCGCTGCAGGTCGTCTACCCGGTTCGGGCAGGCCGCTACCCGCTCGTGGTCGCCTCCCACGGCGCAGGCGGCAACCGCTCCTCGTTCAGCTACCAGGCCGCCGACCTCGCCAGTCATGGCTACGTCGTGGTCTCGGTCGAGCACGTGTTCAGCAACAACGTGCGCCTCAAACGTTTGTTCCGCGAGGGCAGCGGCTGGCCGCGCGAGCGCACCCGGAGCGCGCTCGTGGCCATGGTGAGCGACCCGCGCGCGGTGCTCGAGCGTCCCAGGGACGTGAGCTTCGCGATCGACCGCGCCACCGCCTGGACCGCGGAGCACCCCCAGCTCGGGGGCCGGATCGACGTGAGCAAGGTCGCCGTCATGGGCCACTCCTTCGGCGCCTACACGACCCTCGCCGCGATCGGCGCGCGCCCGATCCTCGACCACCTGCGCCCCGCGGTCGCGCCCGGCGAGGGCCTCGCCGAGGACCTCTCCGACCCGCGGGTCACGGCCGGGATCGCGTTCTCTCCCCAGGGGCCGGGGACCTCGCGCTTCTCGAAGGCGAGCTACGCCACGATCGACCGTCCCTTGCTCTGCCTCAGCGGGAGCATGGACGATCAGCTCGGCCACGACGGCGAGACCCAGCCGGCGAAGGTCCGGCTCGAGATCCTCGACCTCATGCCCCCCGGGGAGAAGCTGCTGGCGTGGCTGGAGAACGCCGATCACCTCGCCTTCACCGACAACGACCAGGCCTGGATGCTGCCCTCGCCGGCCCGAGACGACGCCCAGCGCCTGAGCAAGCGCCTGACCCTCGCGTTCTGCGACCTGCACCTCAAGGGTGACGCGCGCGCCAAACAACGCCTGAACGCCCGCTACGCCAACACGCTGTGCGGAGAGGTCGTGACCCAGGTGACCTGGTTCGAGCGCTGAGCGAGGGGCCGGCCCAGGTAGACTCTCGGCATGGACCCCCTGGATCGGCTCTACGCGGACGTGGACGAGGGCGCCGGGCGGCTGCACGCGCAGCACGCGGCGAGCCTGGCCTGCGCGCGGGGCTGCGCCGACTGCTGCGTCGACGGGATCACGGTGTTCGAGGTCGAGGCGGCGCGGATCCGCGCGCAGCACGGGGCGCTGCTCGCCGCGGGTGAGCCGCACCCCGAGGGCGCCTGCGCCTTCCTCGACGGCGAGCGCGCCTGCCGGATCTACGCCGATCGGCCCTACGTGTGCCGCACCCAGGGGCTGCCCCTGCGCTGGCTCGACGAGCTCGAGGGGCAGACGGTCGAATACCGCGACGTGTGCCCGCTCAACGAGGCCGTCGGCCTCGAGGGGCTGCCCGCGACTGCCTGCTGGAGCTTGGGGCCGGTGGAGGCGCGGCTGCAGGCGCTGCAGCGCGGGGCCTCGGGCGATCTGCGTCGCGTGCCCCTGCGCGCGCTGTTCGCCGGCGCCGACGGGAGCGAGTGAGCGCGACCCCAGGGGCGGGTTAGTCCGGTCCCCGGGTCCCGCTGAGGTCGACCTGGACCTCGTCGCCGACCACCCGCGTCGGGTAGCTGCGCACGTGGGCGCCTTGGCGGCAGCGCCCCGAGGGGAGGTCGAAGGCCCAGCCGTGCCAGGGGCAGTAGACGGTGCTGCCCTGCAGGTCGCCCTCGGCGAGGGGGCCCTCGGCGTGGGGGCAGGCGTTGTCGATCGCGTAGACCTCGCCCGCGGCGCGGAACACGGCCAGCGCGTAGCCGCCGGCCTCGACCACGGTCCCCCGCCCGGCGGGGAGCTCGCTCAGCTTGGCGACGGTCTCGAACACGGAGAGAGGATACCCCAGGCCCTACGGGGCGAGCCGCGCGCGCAGGGAGGCGAAGTAGGTCGGGGCGGCGAGGAGTCGGCTGCCGTACCAGGAGAAGGGCTCGCCGTCGACGAGAAGCACCTGCACGCCGGGGAGCTCGGCGCGGAGGGCGGCGGCGTGGGTCTCGGCGAAGGGAAAGGGCTCGCTCGAGAGCAGGAGCGCGTCGAGGTTCAGCTCGGCCAGGGTCGCGAGGGTCGCCTCGGGGTAGCGCGCCTGGTCCGCGAACGCGTTCGCGAGGCCCGCGGCCTCGAGCATGGCGTGAATGAAGGTGCCCCCG
>JAGQRJ010000039.1 GCA_020425635.1 Planctomycetota bacterium
GCCGGCTGAGCGCTCCGCCGCCGCGGCTGCGCGATCAGGTGCCCCGCGCTCACCCCCAGCTCGCGTCGCTGATCGACGCCATGCTGCACCCCGACCCGGCCCAGCGGCCCAAAGCCTCCGAGGTCGAGGCGCAGTTCCAGGAGCTGGAGCAGGCGATCGGAGTCGCGACCGGGAGTGTGAGCCGCTCGGCCGTGCAGGCCGCTTTGAGGCGCACGAGCACCTTCAACGCCAGCGGGCTGTTCAACACCGTCGTCGGCAGCCAGGGCACCCACGGGACCTTCGCCGAGCTCCCGCTGCCGGAGATCCTCCAGGGGATCGAGTTCAACGAGAAGACGGGCGAGCTCGACATTCACGCGGAGGAGTTCACCGGGCGCGTGACCTTCAAGAGCGGTCAGCCCCACGACGCTTCGACCAGCGAAGGCGACCGGGGCCAGGCCGCGGTGAATCGGCTGCTCCAGCTCACCGACGCCAGCTTCGTGCTGCGTCGGGACGCGATCGTGCACGGCGCGCGCCAGATCCCGGTGAGCTTCACCCGGATCCTGCTCGACCACTCGCGCACCGCTGACGAGAGCGGGCGGCTCACGAGCCTCTCCGACGAGGACGTGATCGACGAGGCCAGCGAGGTCGGCGCGGTCGCCGTGGCTGCGCCCGAGGCCGCTGAGGTCTTCGGCTCCGAGCGGCTCAGCAAGACCCTGCGGATCCGGCGGATCGAGCGCCTGGTGAGCTCGGGAGAGATCGACCGCGGGGCGGCCATGCTGCTCGAGGTCGCGGGCCCGCAACCAGCCGGTGACCCCTTCCTCGGGGTCGAGCTCGGCCTCTACCGCATGGACACGCTGATCGAGGTGGTCCGCGGGGAGCGGCGCTACCTCGCGACGCACAAGGTCACCGGACGACGCGGGCTCGTGCACGTGTTTCCGCTGGAGGGACGCTTCCGCGCGGAGTTCACCGCGCTCGCGGAGCGCGCGCAGGCGATCCTCGAGGTCAAACACGCCAACCTGCAGCCTGCTCAAGCCGCCGGTCAGAGCCGCAACGCCTTCTACGTGGTCTATCCGCCGCCGCCTCAGCCGACCCTCGCCGGACGGCCGCTGCCGCTGCCGCTGGCCAAGGTGCTCGCGCTCTTGGGGGAGGTGGGGCTCGGGCTGCAGGCGCTCCACGCCCGCAAGCTCGTCCACGGGCACCTCTCCCTGGAGACGCTCCGCGAGGAGGCTGGCAACGTCTACGTCTGCGAGGCAGGGCTGGCCCGGACCCCCGAGGAGTATGCGTTCCTCAGCACCGGGGGCGAGGTCCTCGGGCGGCCGGGGTTCATCGCGCCCGAGCTGCTCGATCGACGCCCCTTGACCCCCGCCGCCGACATGTATTCCCTGGGCTGCGTGGCCTACACCCTGCTGACCGGCGAGGCGCCCCAGCCGCTCATGGGGCAGGAGTCGCAGGAGGGCTTGCGCCTGCCCCCCGAGGTCCAGGTCCCTCGCCCGGTCGGGATCTTGCTCAACAAGCTCTGGGGGCGGACGCCGAAGCGCCGCTACGCAGACGCCGCGGCCTTCCTCGAGGACCTGGCGACCGTCGAGCGCGGGAAGGCGATCGAGGCCTTCCCGAC
>JAGQRJ010000268.1 GCA_020425635.1 Planctomycetota bacterium
GGCGGGCGACGGGGACGGTGGGGCGGGGGGCGAGGTCGGCGCGCCGCCCGGCTCCGCCTCGGAGAGCTTGGCTCGGCGGCGGGCTGCGCGCTCCTCGAGCTTGCGCTTCTTGGCTTCGATTGGGTCCATGCGTGAGGGTGGCAGACCGGGCCGCGGCGTTCCAGAGTTTGCCCCTGCGGCCCGGGAGAGACTACGCGGGGCAGCGGCGTCGACACCGGAGCGCGGGGTCGCTAGCCTGGCGTCGGAGACAGCACGTGGGGCACCGCAAGATCGTCGGGATCGACCTGGGGACGACCTACTCGGCGATCGCGCACTTCGACGAGCACGGTCGGCCGGCGGTGATCCCCAACAGCGACAACGAGCGGACGACGCCGTCGGTGGTCCTGTTCGAGGACGGGCGGGCGGTGGTCGGCAAGCAGGCCAAGGCCCTGGCGGTCGGCAACCCGCGCCGGGTGGTCCAGTTCGTGAAGCGCCACATGGGCAAGCCCGACTGGGTGCGGGAGATCGACGGGCACCGCTTCACCCCCGAGGCCCTCTCGGCCATGATCATCAAGCGCCTGGTCAACGACGCCGAGAGCCAGCTCGGCGAGAAGATCACCGACGCGGTGATCACCTGCCCCGCCTACTTCAACGACAACGAGCGGCGGCGCACGCGCGAAGCCGGGCGAATCGCTGGGCTGAACGTGCTCGGGATCATCAACGAGCCCACCTCCGCGGCGATCGCCTTCGGGCTGCACAACCTCGACAAGCGGGTCAAGGCGCTGGTCTTCGACCTCGGCGGCGGGACCCTCGACGTCACGATCCTCGAGATCCGCGGCAACGACGTGCGCGTGCTCGCCTCCGACGGCGAGCGCGACCTGGGCGGCAAGGACTGGGACGACGTCCTCGTCGACTACCTCGCCGAGCGCTTCCTGCGCGAGACCGGGGTCGACCCGCGCGAGGAGCAAGACTCCTATCAAGACCTGGTCTTGCGGGCCGAAGAGGCCAAGCGCGCGCTGACCCCCCGCGCCAAGACGAAGGTCCTGGTCCAGTGCGCCGGGCAGAGCCTCAAGATCGAGGTCAGCAAGGAGGAGTTCGAAGCCCTGACCAAGCACCTCCTGGATCGGGTCGAGCGGCGGCTGGAGCTCACGCTGGCCAAGGCCAAGCTGAGCTGGGGCGACGTCGACACCGTGCTCAAGGTGGGCGGCAGCACGCGCATGCCCGCCGTGCAGCGCCTGCTCAAGCAGCGCTGGGACGGCAAGGAGCACGCCTGGGTCAACCCCGACGAGAGCGTGGCCCTCGGCGCCGTCTACTGGGGCGCGATCCAAATGATCCGTCAGGCCCAGCGCGAAGAGCAGGAGGCGGCCGAGCGGGCCGAGCGCGAGGAGCGGAGCGTGGCGAAGCGCCTGCAGAAGTCGGTCCCCTCCGACCTGTTCGTGCTGCTCTCCGACAGCCTCGTGTTCAACGTCAACTCCCACGCGCTGGGGGTGGTCACGGTCGGGCCCGACAAGACCCGCAGCAACCGGGTCATGATCCCCGAGCAGACCTTGATCCCGCACCAGGTGACCCAGGAGTTCGTGACCGCCTTCGACGGACAGCGCACGGTCGAGGTGCGGATCCTCGAGGGCTCCGACCCCGACCCCAAGCGGTGCATCGACATTGGGCGCTGCGTGATCTCCGAGCTGCCCAAGAACCGGCCGCGGGGGTCGAAGATCGCGGTCACCTACGTCTACGGCGAAGACGGCGTGATCGACGTCTACGCCGAGGACCTGCAGACCGGGCAGGAGGTCAGCACGCGCGTGCTGCGCACCGCGGACGTGCTCGCCCCCGAGGAGGCCGACCTCGAGCGGCGCAGGGTCGCGCACCTGCTCGAGAGCGACGCGTCGGCGATCATGGACAGCGACGACCTGCTGCAGGCCGGCTTCCTTGAGGGCTACGAGGACGAGGTCGACGAGGGCTGAGCGAGACGCACCCAACCCCGCAGGTCCCTGAGGGCGACGCGTTCGCGTCCTTGACCCTCGCGCGGCAGCTCGAGACGCTCGGGACCTGCCTCGACCAGGGCGTCGACGCGGGCGGCTTGCTGAGCCTCTGCGCCGGGCTCCCCGACCCCGAGCCGCTGGCCTGGCTCTCCCAGCGGCTGCTGCGCAGCGGGTGGCTGCGCGCGCCCGAGGCGCGCGAGGCCTTCGCCGAGTTCTTGATCGCGCGCAGCGAGACCGCCGTGCAGAAGGTGCTCAAGGCGCTGGTCGCCGCGCTCCGCGACCCCGCGGGCGCGGCGCACGCGGAGGCCTTCGAGGCCACCCTCGTGCGCGCGCTCGAGGTCGTGCCGCTGCGCGCGCTCTCCACCATGTGCCTCCTGGATCGGACGCTCAAGCACCAGGCCCCCGAGCGCCGCGACGCCCACGTGGAGGCGGTCTTCGCGCGCTGCCGCGACGGGCTCGCCCGCGGGGACCTGGGGGCGGCGTCCCTCGACCGCCTGGCGCAGGTGCGCGCCGACGCCGTGCCGGCGCTGGTCGAGGCGGCCCGGGCCGGCGGGGTCCTGGACGGGTTCGAGGCGCGGCGGCGCGAGCTCGCGCGGCGGGCGATCAAGATCCTCGAGTCGGCGCCCAAGGGGGTCTCGCAGGCCAACGCCGAGGAGCTGCTCTCGCGCCGGGTCTACACCGACCCCGGGCACTTCCTGATCGAGCTGCTGCAGAACGCCGAGGACGCCGGGGCCACCACCTGGCGGGTGGTGTGCGACGCCGAGCGGATCGTGGTGTGGCACGACGGCACGCCCTTCGACGCGCGGGACCTCGTCGGCGTGACCTCGATCGGGCAGACGACCAAGCGCAAGCAGCAGATCGGCTTCTTCGGCGTCGGCTTCAAGGCGGTCTACGAGGTCACCAACCGCCCGCAGGTTTACTCCGACGTCTACCGCTTCGAGATCGCCGACGTCTCGGTGCCCAAGGAGCTGCGCGAGCGACCGGCCGACCTGCCCGCCGAGGGCACCGTGCTCGTGCTCCCGCTGCGCCCCGAGCTCGCGCGCGATCCGGCCCGGGTGCGCGACCTGTTCGCGCGCGCCCAGGCCCTGGATCCCTGCGTGCTCCTCACCCTGCCCAACGTCGACGCGATCGAGCTCGAGCTGACCGAGCGGGTCGCGGGCGGGCCCACCCGACACGTGATCGTCGAGTCCGCCGCCGGGGAGCACGCGCGCGAGCTGCGCCAGGAGCCCGACGGCTGGGTGCGCACCTACCTGATCGAGGATCAGCGCCTGCACTACCGCGGCGCCCAGCGCGAGGCGGGGCGCGCGGAGAGCACCCAGCTCCTGATCGGCGTGCGGACCGAAGGCGGGGTGCCCCGGCCGCTGCGACCCGAGGCGCCCACGGCCTACAGCTTCCTCCCCACCCACCAGCCCACGGGCCTGCGCTTCTTCGTCCAGGCCCACTTCGACGTGCCCGTCGACCGCGAGCGGATCGCGCAGGAGTCCGACTGGAACCGCTGGATCCTGACCCACGTCCCCGGACACCTGGGGCGGGTCGCGGCGCGGGTCGCCGAGCGCGGGAGCCGTGAGGCGGCCGCGGGGCTGCTCGAGGTGCTCCCCCTCGCCGAGGAGCTCGCGACCGCGATCCTCGAGGTGATCCCGGCGGGCCTGCCCGACGCCCTGCGCGACGTGCCCTTCCTCCCCTGCGGCGACGGGGCGCTGCACCCGCCGGCGCAGGTCTTGCTCGCGCCGTGGGCGGTGAGCGAGCTCTACGGTCAGGACCCAGTCGACCGCCAGGGCGCGCGCTGGGCCTTGCTCGACCCCGAGCTCCCCGAGCGCTCCCGGCGGGTGGTCGCCGCGCTGGGGTGCGCGCGCTTCGAGACCCTCGACCTGATCGCGGTCCTCGAGTCGGAGCTGGGCGGTCGGGGCGACGGCGAGGCCGCGCCCGCGGCGCTCCCCTTCCTCGCCGCGGGCGCCCAGCGCTCGGGCGCGGGGATCCAGCGGCTCTACGACCTGCTCCTGGCCGAGGTCGAGGAGCGCGAGCGCAGCGACCCGGCGGGCGCGCGGGCGGTGCTCGCGCGGCTGCGCGCCTTGCCCCTCGTGCCCGACGAAGCCTTCCGGCTCTACCGCGTCGGCGCGCGCGGCGCCCCGGTCGCCGGCGACGAGGCGCTGCGCGCGATCTACCGCTCGCTGCGCGCCTTCCTCCCCCGCGAACTGGACGGGGTCGGCGACGCGGCGGCCACCCCGCGGGCGCGCGCCTTCCTCGAGCGGCTCGGGGTCTGCCGCCTCGACACCGAGGGCCTGATCGACGACCTGCAGGCGACCCTCGGCGGGCTCGGGTCACCGCTGAGCGGGCCGGAGGTCGCTCTGCTCCCGGGCAGCCACGACGGGCTGCAGCGGATCCTGACCCTGGTCGCCGCGGCGCCTCACGAGCAGCTCCTGCGCGCGGTCGCCTTGCCGATCCTCCCGGCCCGAGACGGGCGGCTGTATCCCCTGGCCCGCGACCCCGACGACCTCCAGGGCGTCGTCGCGCCGCCCAGCGGGCCGCTCGCCGCGCGCCTGCTCGAGTTCTACGGGACGGCGCGCCCGATCGCCTCGCTGAACCACGAGGCGACGCGCAAGGTGCTCGACTACGCCCAGGCGCCCGCGGTCGACATGGAGCTCCTCGTCGCCGACCTCGGGCGCGAGCCGACGCCCTTCGCCCTCGACGGACTCCCGGCCCTGACCGAGCTCCACGCCCTGCTCGAGGAGGTCAGCGACGAGCTCCCGACTCGCCTGCGCCGCGTGCTCGCGAAGCTCTCGATCTGGCCCGACCTGGCGGGGGTGGCGGGGGCCTTGCGCGGCGAGGACGCGGTGCGGATCGCCCCCCGCGCCGAGGTGCGCGCCTTCTTCCCCGACGCGCGCTTCCTGCACGACGCGGTCTGCTCGCGGGCGCACGTGAGCACGCTGGGGGTCGAGCCGGTGGGCGTCGAGCGCGTGATCTCCGCGCTCTCGCCGCGGGCGCACCCCCCGTTTCAGATCACGCGGGACCCGCCCACGATCGAGCGCGTGCTGCGCTTCCTCCTCGAGCACGGCCCGGTGATCCAAACCGCGGGGCGAGAGACGCTGGCCAAGCGCGCGGCGTTCCTCAGCGACCTGGGGGAGGTCAAGACGCTGGGAGAGCTCTCGCGGGTGGACTCCCCCGCCTTGCGCAGGGTCTATGGAGACTCCGGGCTGAGGGCCTTCGTCGACCCAACCGGCCTGACCTCCCAGGTCGTGGCCAAGCTCGGGCTCGAGCGGCACCTGAGCGCGGTCGACGTCGAGGTCCTCGTCGACGACCTCGCCGGGATCGCCGACGAGCTCGCAGGCCAGCTCCCGGGCGCCGAGCTGCCGCTGATCCGCTCGCGCGAGCGCCTCGACGTGCTCCTCGAGTATCTGGCGCAGCAGGTCGCGCACCTCTCGGTCGAGCACGTGCTGGTCTGCGCGCAGCTGCCGCTCTTCCCCGACGAGGCCGGTCGACTGGGCGAGCTGGCGCTCGAGCCCCACGAGCTGGGCGTGCTCGTGGCGTCCGAGACGGTGCGCCCGCACCTCGCGGCGCTCGGCGCCAGGCTGCTCGACCTCGACGCGCAGCGCCGGCTGAAGCCCTTCCTCGAGACCGCGAAGGTCGCGCCGGCGGGGGTCAAGGTGCTGGTCGAGGCCGTCGCAGGGAAGGGCGAGCTGCCGGCCGACTACCCGCTCGAGGCGCTGCACCAGCTGCTGGTCGAGCAGCGGGTGGCGCTGGGCGAGGCCTTCCCGCTGCAGCTCCGTGAGGGGAGGCCGCCGGCCAACCCGCTGCTCTGCAGGCTGTGCGTGTGGCCGACGGTGGCCGGACCCGCGGCGGCGGCCGACCAGCTGATCGAGCCGAGCGCGCTGCTCCCGCTCTGCGATCCAGGCACCCCCGAGCGCGCGGCCCTCGACGCGGTGCGGGTCACGGAGTCGGTCTGGGAGCGGCTCGAGGCGCTGGCGCCCCTGGTGCAGCCGGCCAAGCCCGTCCGCTTCCTCCTGGGCTTGGTCGAGGAGCGCGCCGAGCCGCGGGCGCCCCTCTCCGAGCAGCCGCGCTTCTTGAGCACCCTCGAGCGCGTGCGGGGGGTGGCCGAGATCCTGCTCGCCGGGTCGCTGGGCGCGAGCGACGCTTCGGCGGTCGCGACCCTCGCGCAGGTGGGGCTCCCGGTGGTCGACGCCCGGGAGCGCCTGCGGCTCTCGGCGCTGCGGCGCGCCGACGCGGAGACCCTCGCCCTGCTCGAGGGCCTCGAGCTGAGCGGCGAGGTCGTGCACCCGCGCTTCGCGGGCGAGCCAGGGTCGCCGGTCGAGACCTGGCTCCGCGCCTGGGGCGAGCTCGAGCCCCACGAGGTGCTGGGAGCGCTCGCGGCCGAGGACGACGAGGGCGGCGCCCCGCGGTCGGTGGACGAGCACGCGGTGCTCTCCGACCCCGACCGGCGCCAGCGCCTCTACCGCTGGCTCGAGGCGCGCCAGGGGCAGGTCTTCGGTCAGGCGACCAGCCGCGAGCTGGTCGCGCGCCTGCGGCTGTTCCCGTCCGAGCGCGGGAGGTTGCTCAGCGCGCGGGAGCTCGTGATCGACGTCGACCTGCCCGAGCTCGGGATCGACGGGAGCCCGCACCCGGAGATCCCGTTGGCGACGCTGAAGGTGCTCACGCAGCAGCTCGGGGTCGGCCGTCCTCCGCTCGCGGCGCTGACGCGTCAGCACCTGCGCCCGGCCTACCTGGCCAAGGTCCGCGCCGACGACCGCGAGGGGGCGGGGCACCTGCTGCGCTACATGGCGCGCCGCGCCCGCGAACCCGGCGCGCCCGCGCTCGAAGCGCTGCTGCGCGCTCCCGGCGAGCCCGACGACCTCCTGATCGAGGACGGCGCCGGGCGCTTCCTCCCCCCCGAAGAGCTGCTCATGCCGCTGCCCGAGCTGGCCGCCCACGTGGAGGCGGTGTGGGGCGAGCGCTATCCGGTCCCGTCTCCCACGCGCTATCCGCCCGCCGACGACGCGATCCAGGCGTTCCTCGGCCAGCTCGGCGTGCCGCGCACGCCGAGCCGGGCGGCCCTGCAGCAGGTCTTCGCCGCGCCCCAGGTCGGCGTTCGGGCGAGCCTCGGGCTGGCGGGGCTCCTGGGCGAGCTCTACGAGCGCGAGAGCAGCCTGCTGGACGCGCTCCCGCTGGCCGAGGCGCAGTGGGTCCTCGACGAGGTGGGCAGGCTGCGCCGCCCGGACGAGCTGTTCGCGCGCCCGGTCGAGGTGGAGGCCCTGATCGGGGGCTTCCCCGAGTACTACCTCGACTCGCGCGCGCGCCGACTCCTCGGCGGCCTGCGCGCCGCCCTCCCCTTTCGCACGGTCCGGGACGTGACCGCGGCAGAGGTCGCCTACTCCCTGGAGGCCAGCGCCGCGAGCGGGAAGCCGATCTCCTTCGCGCCCTACCTGTGGTTCGAGGAGCAGCTCGCGGCGGGGACCCTCGACCCGAGTCGCCTGCGCGAACAGCTCGCGGGGCGCTCCTGGGTCTACACCGGGGAGGGCTACTTCCCCCCCGCGCGGGTCCTCGGGGTGAACGCGCTGTCCTTGTTCGGGGCGCGGCGCGGCTACTGGGTCGACGGGCTCAGCCGCTGCCCCCAGCTCTGCCAACTGTTCGGGATCGGAGCCGCGGTCACCCCGCGGCACGTCCTCGAGTTCCTCACCCAGATCGGGCGCGAGGCGCGCGTCGACGGAGACCTCCCGCTCCTGGAGAACGAGCGAGCCCTGCCGCACATGCTGCTCGCGTGCTACGCCTGGCTGGGCCGCAGGGGCGCGGAGGAGGGGGCCTGGGAGCAGGCGCTGCCACGCGACGTGCCGGTGATCCTGGCCCGGGAGCGCGGCGGCGGGGCCGACGCGGGGCGGCAGCGGCTGCTCGCCGCGAACACCCCGACCCTGTTTCGCAGCGAGACGCCCGCCCTCGAGGCGCTGTTCGCCGAGGTCGGCAGCTTCCAGCTGACGGAGGGCGGACCCCGCGACGACCCCGACGTCGAGGCCTTCCTGCGCGGCATGGGAATCCCGCGGCTGCGCGACGCGTATCGCGTCTCGGCCGACGGCGACTCGGGGGCCGACCGCTCCCGGGAGCGCGTCGACCAGCTCGAGGCCTTGCGCGCGACCCTCGGGAACCTGGCCGGCGTCTTGCCCCGCGTCCAGGCGCAGCGCACCCAGCTCTCGCCCGAGGGCTGGGTCTACGCCGAGCGCCTGCGGCCCCTCTGCCGCGCGGGCTCGCTGCGCGCGATCGAGGCCCTCCGCGTGCGCTACGTGCTCGAAGGCGTGGGCGAGGTGCTGCGCGAGGCGTCGGCGGCCTACGACCCCGAGCGCTCGGTGCTGCTCGTCGACACCCGCGTCCTCGACGACCTGGCGGCCCACACCACCGGCTTGGCCATGGGGATCCTGCCCTGCATTTTCTCGGGCCAGGCCGGCGAGCAGCTGATCGACGTCGTGGAGCTCCTGCTCTCCCACCGCTCCCGCGCGCGCATGGAGGACTACCTCGACCGCCGCCTGTTCCCCGCGGGCGAGACGCGGGTCACCCCCCTCGACCGCCTGACCGAGCGGATCTCCGAGCTGCTCGACTACGGCCTCGGGCAGAAGCTGGCCCGGCGCTTCTCCAGCCTCGAGGCCGGGTCCCTCGAGCGCTGGCGAGACCCCGAGCTGCTCGAGCGCATGGCGCGCTGGCTCGGCCGCGACGCGGCCACCGAAGAGGCGCACCGGTGGTCGGCCGAGGCCTCGGGCTTCGTGGCGAGTCACCTGCTGCAGGCGGTGGGGGTCGACGAGCCGGAGCCCGAGCTGCTCGAGGCCCTGAGCGCGTGCCTGCAGGCGGAGGCCCTCGCCGACCTCCCGGAGTCCTTGTTCGAGGTCCCCCGCGCGGAGCCCGAGGCGCCCCCGCGGCTCGAGGCGCCCCCGCGGCCCGAGGGGTCCGCGTCGCGCGAGCGACCCAGGCGCGAGCCCGTGGTCTTGACCTTCGACCCCAGCTCGATTCGGCCCAGGGGGCGCGCGGCTGACCCGCAGCCGCCCGGCGTCACGCCCGCCGCGGAGCGGGAGGGCCTGTCGCTCGAAGGGATCGAGTTGGGACCGCTCGTCTTGCCGACGTCCAAGCCCCAGCCAGGTCCGGCGCCAGCTCCGAGGCCCGAGGCGACGCCGGGCACCAGCGGGGGTCGGCCCCCCAGCAGCGCGCCGGGTCCCCAGCAGGAGGCGCCCTTCTGGTCGCGGGTCGGCCGCTGGTTTGGACTCGGAGCGACGGCCTCCAGCGCTGCGCCGCCCAAGGACACGCAGCGTCCGGCGTGGGCACGGCAGCGGAGCAACCCCCTCAGTCCGGGGGCGGGCGTCCCCCACCAGCTCTGGGCGACGCCGGTCGTCACGCACGAGCTGGCCAGCGAGGCCCCCGCCGCGCGGCTGGCGTTCACTCCCGAGACCCTGCCCCGACCCTACCTGTATGCCCTACACGGCCTGGGCGCGACCTTCGATCCGCGCACCCAGGGGTGGTCGCCCGCGGGGGCGCCGGCGCCGGCCTGGTATGCGACGTGTCGCCCCTCGGGGCGCGGGGTGGTGTTCCAAGGGCGCTTGCTCGAGGGCCTGAGTCAGCTCCCGGTTCCGCTCTACGGTCGCGCGCCGGAGGCGGTGGAGGTCCTGCCGGGCGAGGGGGGGAGCCTCGAGCGGGTGTCGTCCCAGGAGCAGGGCGGGTTGCGGGTGCAGGTCGCGGGCACCCCGCTCGTGCGCTACGAGGTGGAGCTGCTCGAGGCGCCCGCCCTGGCCGCCGGGGGCCCGCCCTTCCTGCGGCCGCCGGCGCTGCTCGAGCCCACGCTGCCCGAGGACGCGCTGCCCCAGGAGGTGCGCGCCTGGCTCGAGCTCCAGCGCGCGGCCGATCGCTCGCCGTGGGAGCTGGCGATCGCCGTGCAGGAGTTCGTCCAGCGCCGCTACCTCTACGACGATCAGTTCCTCGCCCGACCCGAGGTCGCCCGCAGACGCGGCCGCCTGCGGCGCGGCAAGGGCAACCACCACCTCGAGCTCCTGCACGCCTCCGGGGACTCCAGCTACCTGGGGCGCGGGATCTGCTACGAGCTGAACCTGCTGGTGTGCGAGCTGCTCAGGCACCTGCGCGTGCCCGCCATGATCGCGACCTGTTGGGTCCTCGACGGCGGTCGCGCCGACCGGCCCGACCACATGGTCGCGCTCGCGGTGCTGGCCTCGGACAGCGGCCCCTGCCTGCTGCCCCTGGACGCCGCGACCGGACCCCAAGGCCCGCTGCGCACCCTGGGCCCCCGCGACGCAGACGCTCAGCCGACCTTCACCAGCGGGCAGCGCTGCCCCTTCTGCCACGACCAGATCGACGGGGCGGTGGCCCTCACGCGCTGCCCGAAGTGCAACACCGTGTTCCACGAGGCGTGCCAGCGCGAGTTCGGCCTGTGCCCGTCGTTGGGCTGCAGTCGCGCGGCCCCGACGCCGGTTCGCGTCGAGCCCCAGAGCGTGCTCCCCGAGCGGCCCCCGGTCCCGCGGGTCCGCGGTCCGTGGGACAGCGAGCCGGTGTACAACCTCCCGCCCGCGGACGCCGTCCAGCACCGGCTCGCGCGCCTGCGCGAGCAGGAGCGGCAGCGGCTGCAGGCCGAGTCGGAGCTGATCATGCGCGCGGTGCAGCTCGCGCGCCGCGGGCTGCAGGCCCAAACCCCCGAGGCCTACCGCGCGGGCATGGCGACCGGCGACCCGCAGGCGCGCCTGACCCTGCTGAACCAGGCCCTCGGCGAGCTCCTCCCCCGCGCCGACCTGCGCGCCGCGTTCCTCGGCCTGCTGCGCGGCGAGTACGACCGCGTCGGGCAGCTGAGCCCCGCGCTGCAGGAGCTCGTGCGCCTGGGGCTGGCCACGGCCTCGCGCTTGCCAATGTTCCGCGTGACCCCCGCCGAACCCAGCGGGGACGCGGGCGACGACTCCGGCAAGACCTGAGCCTCCTTCCCGCGCAGAGAGGCCCTCGCCCGCAAGCTCGGCGGGTCGTCGTAGGCGGCGCGTTGGGCGCCGCGCGCGGGTCGAGCCCTCGGCGGCCGAGGCGCCCCTGCGCAGCGTCGGTCCGCGCGACACCCGCGTCGGCCGTCCCGACGAACGAGGTCGGCCTCCGCGTGGGGGCAGGGGGTTAGGTCGGCGGACCGATTGGCTCCGCGTTTGCCCCGCCGGACACGCTCGTCCAAGAGGAGGGATCGTGAGCAAGAGACCGCTGCGCGCCACGCTCGAAGGCGACCCCGAGCCGCGGAGGCTGCAGGGAACCCCTCTGTTCTTCGGGGTCGACCCGGACGCGCGGGGTGCCCTCGGCCCTCAGGTCGAGGCCCCCGCGGCCGCCCTCGTGCCCTGCGGGGATCGCGCGGTGGTCGTCGCCTTGGGCGACGGGCTGTTCCTCAACCGCCGGCGCCAACCTGCCGGGAGCACACGAACGCTGCGCGCAGGAGATCGCCTGCGGGTCGGGGAGGCGGTGGTGTGGGTCCACGCGCTGGGGGCCGCGCCCGGTGAGGTGCGCCGGCGCTCGCGCGTGGGGCTGGGCGCAGGGCTGAGCGCAGCGCTCGTGCTCGCCGTGGCGACGAGCTGGGCCGCGTGGCCCTCGCCCGCGCCCCTCCCGGTGCGCCCGCAGGACGAGTCGGAGGCGAGCAGGGCGAAACGAGCGGCCGCAGAAGCGCGCGCGGCCGCGCGCGCGGCGCGGCGGATGCCCTCGCTCGTGTCGA
>JAGQRJ010000269.1 GCA_020425635.1 Planctomycetota bacterium
CGGGGCGGCGTCCTTGGGGTTCAGCCACAGCGGGTTCGAGTGCGCGATCTCGAGCAGCCACTTCGCGTTGCCCGAGCGCGAGTGGATCAAGACCGGGAGGCGGAAGGTCGGCACGAGCACGATCTCGTCGTCCTTCAGGCTCTCGGTCGCGACCTGGCTGAGGATCGCGCCGGGGAGGGCGTGCTCGGGCCAGCCCCAGTCGGCGAGGGTCTGCGACCAGAGCTCGATCTTGCGCGAGGGGGTGCCCCAGCCCTGGCGGCGCACCCCGTCGATCTCGACCCCGGGCTGGTCGGGGCCTACCTCCTGCTCGTGGAGCATGAGCCGGTCGGTGCCGAGGGCCTCCACCGCGAACACCCCGCGACGGCGCATGTATTCGAGCGGGCTCTCGCCCTCGGCCTTGGCGGCGTCGGCCAGCCCGGGGACGCTGGCGAAGGCGGCGTCGAAGTAGTGGTCCACGGTCATGGGCTCGCCGGGCTGACCGGGGGCCTCGAAGTGCTTGCGGATCCCCAGCGAGCCGTCGGGGTCGATCTTCCAGCTCAGGGCGAGGAAGAACTCGGCCTCCTCCCACACCTCGCCGGGGTTCGTCTCCCGGCTGTCGGCGGTGGGCTTGCCCGCGCGGCGCAGGGCCTCGCGGACCACCGGCTGGCGCAGCCCGATCCAGCGACCCATGTGGGTCTCCTGGCTCTGGTGGTCGTGGCGCTCGGGCGAGTGCCCCATGGGCAGCACGTAGTCGGCGAACTGCGCGGTCTCGTTCCAGGTCGGGGTCAGCGCCACGTGCAGCCCGATCTTGGACTCGTCTTGCAGGGCCTCGATCCAGCTCATGCCGTCGGGGTAGGTCCACACCGGGTTGAAGACCCGGGTGAAGTAGACGTCGACCGTGCCCCGCCCGTCGAGCAGCAGGTGCGGGAGCAAGAAGCTCATTTCGTAGTGCGCGAGCGGGTATTCCGGCGGCCAGAGGAGCTCGCTCCAGGCCCCGTGGGGCGGGGGCGGGAAGGGCGTGGCCGGCTTCATTTTGTGCCAGTCGTGGGGCGAGACGCCGCCCGGCGTCCCCATGCTCCCGGTGAGCACGTTGAGGAAGAGCAGCGCGCGCGCGATCTGCCAGCCGCCGAGGTTCCCCGAGGCGGCGTTGCGCCAAATGTGGGTCGCGAGCTTCGAGCCCGCCTTGCCCGCGCGGCGCGCGACGTCCTCGATCACCGCGGCCGAGACCCCGCTCACCGCCTCCGCGCGGGAGGTGGGGAAGTTCTCGCTGTAGTAGCGCGTGAGCGCGTTCATGAACTGCTCGAAGCTCACCTCGCCCGTGAGCTCGGGGTCGAGGTGCGGCGCGGTCTCGCGCCAGTTGGTCCAGCGCTCGAGGAACGCGCGGTCGGCGTAGCCCTCGCGCAGGATCACGCCGGCGATGGCCAGGAGCACCTCGGCCTCGCTGCCGGGGTGCGTCGAGAGCCAGTGGTCGGCCATGCTCGCGGTGTTGGAGAGCCGCACGTCGAGCACGGCGATCTCGGTGCCGCGTTCGCGGGCCTCGGTCAGCCGCTGGGCGTGGGGGTTGAAGTAGTGCCCGCTCTCGAGCTTGGCCGAGACGAGGAGCACGAACTCCGCCCGGCTGTAGTCGGGGGAGCCGCGGTCGCTGCCCCAGAGGCTCATGAACCCCAGGCGGGTCGAGGCCGAGCACACATTCGTGTGCGAGTTGTGCGCGTCGACCCCCCAGGCGGTGAGGGTCCGGTTCATGAACCCGTCTTCGCCGGGGCGCCCGACGTGGTACATCACCCCGTCGCGGCGGCCGCTCTCCAGCGAGGCGCGGATCTTGCCGCCAATGTCCTCGAGGACCGCGTCCCAGCTGACCTCCTCCCAGCCGCCGGCCCCGCGGGGTCCGGTGCGCTTGAGCGGCTTGAGGATCCGCTCGGGGTCGTCGATCTGGTTCAGGGTCGCGGGGCCCTTGGCGCAGGTCTTGCCGCGGCTCCCCGGGTGCAGCGGGTTGCCCTCGATCCGGCGCACGGCGTTCGTCTCCTTGTCGACGAAGGCCAACAGCCCGCAGCCCGCCTCGCAGTTGAAGCACAGGGTCGGGACCACGGTGTAGTCGTGGGAGACGCGCTCGGGCCACGCCTTGGGGTCGAACTCGGACCAGTCGTCCCAGCGCTCGAAGGGCGGTTGCGAGGTCAGGTTCACGGGCACGGCAGCCTCCCGGCTAACTCAGCGGCGGGACTTGCCCGGCCTGCACGTAGAGGTGCTCCCAGATCCAGAGACCGATCAGGGCGGCGGGAGAGGCGACGGCCAGGACCTCGGTCGGGACCGGGTCGAGGAGCCACAGCCCGCTGAGCACGAACAGCGGAAAGATATGCCCGAGCACCAGCACGCCCCAGGTCAGGACGCCGCCCGTGTCTCCCTCGCGCAGCCAGGTGACCGCCAGCTTGGCGTCTTCGTTGCCGTGCACGGTCAGCTCGCCGATCACGCACAGCAGGTTCAAGAGCAAGGCGGCCGCGAGCAGGGAGCCGAGGATCATGGGCCGCTGGACGGGCGAGGCGGGGCCGATCCCCGCCCAGCCGGGGAACAGCGCGAGCGCGGCGCTCCCGGCCACCAGCCCCTGGATCACCAGGTGCGGGAGCAAGAGCGGGCTCTGCCAGAAGGCCCGGCCCTTGGCCTGGGCGAAGAGGAACGCGGTGTAGCCCGTGGTCGCCGCGCCCGCGAGCACGCACAGCACCCCCCCGACCTGCCACAGCTCCTTGGGCAGCCCTTCGCGGATCACCCCTGCTCCCCAGGCGGCCGCGAGCACCGAGCTCGCGATCAGGACGTAGGCGCCCTTGACCAGCCAGCTCTTGGGCTGCGGGCGAAACAACAGGAGCAGGAAGCGCTCGGGGCGCTTGAGGTCGGCCACCAGGCAGACGGTCGCGACCGCGATCCCGACCAGCGCGAACAGCGGGCCCCAGAGCCCGATCCAGGCCGGGGGGGCGCCCAGCGCGAGGGCCGCGCCGCCGAGCATGAGCGCGCCGCCGCCCACGCTCTTGGCGAAGAGGTAGGTCGCGATCTTGCCGCCCCAGGGCAGGCCTTCGCGGGGCACGTCGTAGGCGACGCGGGCCGCTGCGGGCGCCCCCTGAAACGGCACGCTGAGCTCCTCGTGGGGCACGTCGCGGCTGGCGCCCCAGTAGCCGGCCGCCGGGCGCGTGGCCGCGCGGGGGTTGAGCAGGCTCTGGTCGACGCCCTTGTAGTAGACCTTGGGCTGGGTCCCGAGCTCGGGCTTGCGGACCTCGACCGCCTTGCGGCTGATCGTGCGGGTCAGCGGGTCGTCGGGGTCCTCGAGGTCCCCCACGACCAGGGCCTCGGTGGGGCAGGCCGCGACGCAGGCCGGCTCGAGGCCGACCTCGATCCGGTGCGCGCAGAAGTTGCACTTGGCCGCGGTGTTCGACTCGGGGTCGATGTAGATCGCGTCGTAGGGGCAGGCCTGAATGCAGCCCTTGCAGCCAATGCACAGCGCCGCGTCGAAGTCGACGATCCCGTCGGGGCGCCGGTGCATGGCCGCGGTCGGGCAGATCGCGACGCAGGGCGCGTTCTCGCACTGGTTGCAGCGCATGACGCCGAAGTGCCGGCGCGCGTTCTCGCCGGCGCCCTTCTCGACCTGTTTGACCCAGGTGCGGAACACCCCCAGGGGCACCTGGTTCTCCGACTTGCACGCCACGCTGCAGGCGTGGCAGCCGATGCAGCGGTCGTGGTCGATCAGCTTTCCCCAGAGCATTGGGCCCCCTCGGCGCGCGCATTCTACGTGGGGCGAGGGGGAGCGAAAGCGCTGCGGGGCGCGCGAGCTCAGTCGACCAGCGACGCGACCCAGCGGTGGAGCATGTTCTTCGCGACCTGCAGGCGGTAGTCGGCGCTGCTGCGCACGTCGGAGATCGGGGTGATCGCCTGCTCGAGCAGGGCCGCGGCCTCGTCGGCCAGGCCCAGGCTCGGCGGGCGCCCGGCGAGGGCCGCCTCGACGCTCTGGATCCGCAGCGGGCGGTCGGCGACGGCGCCGAAGGCCACGCGGGGGCTCGCGATCGTGCCGTCGTCGAGGCTCGCGACCGCGGCCAGCATGACCTTGCTGATCGCCTGGGCGCGGCGGGTCCCGACCTTGCGCCAGTGCTGGCGCAGGCGGCTCAGCCCCGCGGGAAAGTGGAAGGCCACGATCAGCTCGTCGGCGGCGAGGGCCGTCTGGCGGTAGCCGGTGACGAACTCGGCGAAGGGCAGGCGCCGGCGCCCAGCCTGGTTGGCGAGCTCGACCTCGGCCTCGAGGGCGAGCAGCACCGGGAGCGTGTCGCCCACCGGCGAGCAGGTCTGGGCGTTGCCGCCGAGGGTCCCCCGCGCCTGGATCTGGGCGGCGCCGATCTCGCGCACGCAGGTGTGCAGCATGGGCAGCGTGGTCCGGATTCGGGGCGACTCGAGCAGGCGGGCGTAGGGGGTCGCGGCGCCGACCGTGAGCGCCTCGCGCGGGCCGGGGGTGATCCCGACCAGCTCGGCGACGCCGAACACGTCGAGCACCCCCGCGGGCGCCGGGCGCTCGAGGGCGCCCACGAGGAGGTCGGTGCCCCCGGCGACCACGGCGTAGTCCGGGTGGGCGGCGCGCAGGGCGAGGGCTTCGTCGAGGGAGGTCGGCCGGAGGTAGGCGGTCACCGCTGGGCCTCCAGGGCGGCCATGACCGCGTCGACCACGAGCTGGTAGCCGGTGCAGCGGCAGAGGTTCCCCGCGAGCAGGGTCCGCACCTGGGCGCGGTCGGCCTCGGGGTGCGTCTCGAGGATCCAGGCCGCGGTCACCGCGATCCCGGGGGTGCAGATCCCGCACTGGGTGCCCGCGAGGTCGACCAGCGCCCGCTGCACCGGGTGCAGCGCGTCGGCGCTGGCCAGGTCTTCGACCGTGCGCACCGCGCGGCCCTCGACCGCCCCCACCGGGAGCAGGCAGCTGTTCACCGGCTCGCCGTCGAGGAGCACGCTGCAGGCGCCGCACTCGCCCTCGCCGCAGCCCTCCTTGGAGCCGGTCAGCCCCAGGTCCTCGCGCAGCACGTCGAGCAGCCGCCGCCACGGGTCGACGTCGAGGGGTCGGGGTTCGCCGTTGACGTTCAGTTCGAGGTTCATGCGCGCCGCTCGTATCGGGTGGTGTCCTCCGGGGGGCGGCTCGTCCACAGCCGGGCGAGCACCTCGGGGGTCACGGGGACCTGGTCGATCGGGATCCCCAGCGCGTCCTCGATCGCGTTCGCGACCGCGGCCGCCGGGCCGTCCATGGGGATCTCGCCCACGCCCTTGGCCCCGAAGGGGCCGTGGGGGTAGGGGACCTCGACCAGGTGCGTCTCGAGCTCGGGGGCCTCGAGGGAGGTGGGGATGATGCAGTTGGTCATGCGGTCGTTGAGCACGCGGCCGTCGTCGGCGTAGGTCACCTGCTCCCACAGCGCCCAGCCCAGGGCCTGCAGCGTCCCGCCCTCGATCTGGCCCTTGACGATCAGCGGGTGGATCGCCTTGCCCACGTCGATCACGTGCACGCAGCGCTCGACGGCGACCTCGAAGGTGTCGAGGTCGACCGCCACGTCGACCACGCACACCGCCCAGCCGTAGGCGGGGTAGGCGTCGCCCTCGTACTTCGTGTCGTCGAAGGAGATCCCCTCCGGGGAGTGGTAGGTGCAGGTGCGGGCGAGCTCGCCCTTGGCCTGGGCGTGGTGCGCGGCCGCGGCGGCCAGGTCGTCGGGGTCCTCGAGCCCGACCTCCCGCCCGTAGATCGCGAGGGCCGTGCGCAGCTCGAGCGCGGCCTGGTCGACCACCGCCCCCATGATCATGCAGGTCCGCGAGGCGACCGTGGGGCCGCTGTCGGGGGCCACGGCGGTCGAGCGCGGGGCGAAGCGAATCGCCGAGGCCTCGACCTCCAGCACGTCGGCCGCGATCTGGGCGAAGGTCGTGAGCGTTCCCTGCCCAATGTCGGTCGAGGTCGAGCGGATCTCGTAGACCCCGTCGGCGCAGAGCGCGAGGGTCAGCGTGCCCTTCAGCCGCTCCTCGCCGCGCCCGGTGAAGCCCGCCCCGTGGAAGTAGAAGGCCACGCCGCGCCCGCGGCGCAAGGCGCTGGGGTCGGCCGGGAGCTGGGTGTGGGTCGAGCGGTGCGGAGGCGGGCTGGCGAGCACCTCCTCGGCCTTGTCGAGGACCTCGGTGCTCCCCACGCTCCAGCGCAGCACCTGACCGGTGGCGGTGGTGTCGCCCTCGCGCAAGCGGTTTTGCCGGCGCAGGACCCAGGGGTCGATCCCGAGCTGCAGCGCCGCCTTCTGCATTTGGCGCTCGTAGGGGAAGGTGGTCTGCGGCGCGCCGAAGCCGCGGAACGCGCCCTGAGGCGGGTGGTTGGTGGCCACCGCGCGCCCGCGCACGCGCACGTGCTCGGCTCGGTAGGGGCCGGGGGCGTGGAGCACGCCGCGGCTGAGGACCACGGGCGAGAGCGTGGTGTAGGCCCCGCCGTCGAGGAGCACGTCGACGTCGACGGCGACCAGGGTCCCGTCGCGCTTGAAGCCCATGCGGTGCTTGACCCGCGAGGGGTGCCGCTTGGGGGTCGCGCGCAGGTCCTCGCTGCGGTCGTAGATCAGCTTCACCGGGCGCCCGGCGCGCCGCGCCAGCAGCGCGGCGTGGGCCGCGATCATGGAGGGGTATTCCTCCTTGCCCCCGAAGCCGCCGCCGGTCACCGCCTGGTCGACGACCACCTGCTCCGGGGGGAGGTCGAGCAGGGCGACCAGCGACTTGTGCACGTAATACGGGCACTGCAGCGAGCCGGTCACGTAGCAGGTCCCGTCCTTCCACTCGGCGAGCATGCCCTGGGGCTCGATGTACATCTGCTCCTGAGAGGCCGTGGTGTAGGTCCCCTCGAGCACGAGGTCGCACTCGGCGAGGGCCGCGTCGACGTCGCCCCGGCCGAAGGTCAGGTCGCTGTAGACGTTGGGGGCGGCGTCGGGGTTTTGGTGCACGACCACGTCGCCCCGCAGCGCGGCGTCGAAGTCGAACACCGCGGGCAGCGGCTCGAGCTCGAGCTCGATCGCCGCCGCGACCCGCTTCGCCGTGCGCGCGTCCGGGGCCGCGACGAGGGCCACCGCCTCGTGGGGGTGACGGATCCGGCCGCCCTCGGGAACGAGGGCTACCTGATCGGCGGTCAGGAGCTGGATCCCGTTGAGCCCGGGAATGTCGGCCGCGGTGACCACGACCACGTCGGCGGGCAGCGGGTCGGGGAGCACGATCCGCTTGAGGATCGCGTGGGGCGCGACGCTGCGCGCGGTGGCGCCCCACCACAGCCCCGGGCGCGTGAGGTCGTCGACGTAGCGCGCCCGCCCCGTGACCTTCTCCTCGCCGTCGACCCGGGGGATCGATCTGCCTACGCTCTGTGTGCTGCTCACGTCGCCTCGCCCCGCGATTATGCGGAACTGTAACGGAAGTGCACGCCCGGGGCTGCTCGCAGCGCGCCCCCGCCTCCGACGCCTCGCCCAAGACTCTAACGCTGAGCAAAGCCCCTCCCCGGGTGCGCTGCTAACCTTGAAGCAGGCGCCCAGAGGGCCGGAGAGTCCGTGCATGTCGTCGTAGCGCACTCTGAAGACGTCGAGACCGTCGCGGCCATGGACGAGGTCCTGGAGCGCGCGCGGGCCGGTGTGCGACCAGAGTTGGGCCCCCCCCGGGCGGCGCTCCTGTTCGCGACCTCGGGCTACGAGCTCGAGGGGCTGGTCGAGGCCGCGCATGGGGCCTTCCCGGAGCTTCCGCTCCTCGGCTGCACCGTCGAGGGGATCTCCTCCTCGGCCCTGGGCTACCACGAGGACTCCGTGGCCCTGGTCCTGCTCTGCGGTGAGCGCCTGCGCGCGGTGGGCGGGGTGGCGCGCGAGCTCTCACGCGACCCCCGCGGCCCCCTGGCCGCGGTCACCGAGGCCGCCCGGGCCGCGACCCTCGAGCTCGCCGAGGCCCCCGCGCTCTGCCTGGCCTTCTCCGAGAGCCTCACGGTCAGCGGGGCCGAGGTCCTCTCGGGGCTCGAGGCCGGCACGGGCGGGTCCACGCCGGTGCTCGGCGGCACCTCCACCGACGACCTGCGCTTCGTGCGCGCCCACCAGTTCTACGGCGGCGACGTGCTCAACGACGCCTCGCCCTTCCTGCTCCTCGGCGGGGCGCTCGACGCCGGCTGGTGCGCCGACAGCGGCTGGTATCCCGTGGGGATCGAGGGCCGGGTGTCCGAGGTCACGGGCCCCCGAGTCCACCGAATCGGCGACGAGACGGCGCTGGCCTTCTACCAGCGCTACCTCGGCGCAAAGCTGCGCCCCAGCAGCGACAACCCCCTCGCGGTCTACGCCACCGCGGGAGGCGACGGGCAGTTCTTCTTGCGCGCCCCCCTCGCGGTCGACGAGGCGACCGGGGCGATCACCTTCCTCGGCCCGATCCCCGAGGGGACCTCGGTGCGGATCACCGAGACCTGCCGCGACGACCTGCTCAGCGCCGCCCGCCGCGCCGCCGAGCGCGCCCGCGAGGGGCTGCGCCACCCGCCGCGCGCCGCGCTGTTCTTCAGCTGCGCCTCGCGCAAGCACCAGCTCGGCACGCGGGCCGCGCTCGAGCTCGACATGCTGCACAGCGTGGCCGGGGGCTGCCCGACCTTCGGGGTCTACACCTACGGCGAGTTCGGCAGCCTCACGCCCCAGGGGCCGACGCGCTTCCTCAACCAGTCGATCGTGGCCCTGCTCTTGGGGGGCGCGTGAAGCAGCCCCAGCCCCCCGACGAGCCCCAGGCCGAAGACCTCGTCCGCGCCAACCGGATCCTCAGCCGGCGCGCCGAGCGCTACCGCGTGGACCTCGAGCGCCTGGAGGACATGAAGGAGCGCCAGAACGCGATCCTGCGCTCGGTGATCAACGAAATGCGCGCCACCCAGCTCCGGCTCGAGGCCAAGAACCACGAGCTCGAGGAGCTGACCCAGGAGCTGCGCGGGACCAACGCCCAGCTGCGCATGACGCAGTCGCGGCTCTTGGCCTCGGAGCAGGCCGCCCAGGAGGCGAGCACGGCCAAGAGCCGCTTCCTCGCGCACATGAGCCACGAGCTCCGGACGCCGCTCAACGGGATCATTGGCATGACCGAGCTCCTGCTGCGCACCCTCGAGCAAGAGGCCGACCGCGAGCTAGCGCAGATCGTCGGCGCCTCGGGGCAGGCGCTGCTCGCGATCATCAACGACATCCCCGACTTCTCCAAGCTCGAGGCCGGCAAGCTCGAGATCGACGCGGTCGAGTTCGAGCTCCTGCCCTGCCTCGAGTCGGTGATCGACCTCCACGTGACCCGCGCCGAGCAGCGCGGCCTCGACCTGATCCTCGACGCCGACCCCAGGCTCCCGACCCGGGTGCGCGGCGACCCCGCGCGGCTGCGGCAGGTCTTGATCAACCTCACGAGCAACGCGATCAAGTTCACCCCCCAGGGCGAGATCGTGCTGCGCGCGCGGGTGCTGCCCGGAGAGAGCCTCGAGTTCTCGGTGCGCGACACCGGGATCGGGATCCCCCACGACAAGCTCTCCCAGCTCTTCCTCCCCTTCACCCAGCTCGACGCCTCCCACGCCCGGACCCACGGAGGCACCGGCCTCGGGCTCGCGATCAGCCTCCAGTTGGCGGAGGCCATGGGCGGCGAGCTGAGCGTCAACAGCCCGTCGGGGGAGGGCGCGACCTTCCGCTTCACCGTGGACTTCCCGGTGATCGTGGGCCCCAAGGTCCGCGCGAGCCCGCTGGAGCTGAAGGTGCTGGTGCTCGAGCAGGCGGCCACCTCGCGCGGTGTGCTCTGCGACCTGCTGGTCGACCTGGGCTGCCGCGCGATCCCCGCGGCGACCCTCGCCGACGCCCTCCGCCTGCTCGGCGAAGAGCGGGTCGACGCCGCGATCGTCGATCACCGGATCCGCTCCCAGGAGGGAGCAGGCCTGGCGGGCGAGCTGATCGCCGCGGCGGGGCCGGTGGCCCCGCGGACCTTCTTGCTCGTGCCCACGGTGCACCTCAACCGCGTGCACTCGCTGCGCGAAGAGGGCTACTCGAGCGTGATCGGGCGCCCCTTCAAGCGCTCGAGCCTCGAGCGCGCGCTCTCCTGGAGCACGCGCAGCCAGCGCCCTGCGCTCCCCGACCCCCCGCCCCTCGATCCCCAGGTGCAGATCCTGGTGGTCGAGGACAACCCGATCAACCGCAAGGTCACCCGGCACCTGCTCGAGCGCGCCGGCTACGCCTGCCACGTGGCCGAAGACGGCCCCGAGGCGCTCACGGCGTTTCGCGACACCCGCTTCGACCTCGTGCTCATGGACGTGCAAATGCCGGGCATGGACGGCTACCAGGTCACCCGCGGGCTGCGCGAGGTCGAGCGCGCGCGCGGCGACGCGCGGCCGGTGCCGGTGGTCGCGGTCACCGCCGGCGTCTCCGAGGACGAGCGCGCGCGCTGCCGCGAGGCGGGCATGGTGGAGTTCCTCGAGAAGCCGCTGCGTTGGCAGGTGCTCTCCGACGCGGTGGCCCGCGTGCTCGACCTCAACCGCGCGAGCTCGCAGGCCGGCGGGCGCTAGCCCGCGCGCGCTTCTCCGCGGCCCGCAGGTGCGGCGGTAGGCGCGCTGGGTCGTCTGAGGTAGGCTCGGGCCCCATGAGCGTGCTGCTGATCGACGACGACCCAGGAATCCGCAAGCTCCTGACCCGGGAGCTCAAGCGCCGGGGGCTGGAGGTGGAGACCGCCGCCAACGGCGAGGAGGGCCTGGCGCTGCTCGATCGTCGCGACCCCGACGTGGTCGTCTGCGACGTGCGCATGCCCGACCTCAACGGGCTCGAGGTGCTGCGCCGGATCAAGGAGCGCGAGCCCGACACCACCGAGGTGATCATGCTCACCGGCCACGGCACGATCGACTCGGCGATCGAGGCGATCAAGGCCGGCGCTTACCACTACCTGACCAAGCCGGTCAAGGTCGCGGAGCTCGCGGCGCTGATCCGCAACGCCGCCGAGCGCGCGACCCTCCGCCGCGAGAACGTGCTCCTCCGCCGCGAGGTCGCCGGCGGCCGGCGCGAGTCGGGCGACGGCAGCGAGAGCCTGCGGGTCCTGGGCGAGTCCGAAGCGTGGCAGCGCGCGTGGAAGCTGGTGGGCAAGGCCGGCCCCACCGAGTCGACGGTCTTGATCCTGGGCCGCAGCGGCACGGGCAAGGAAATGGTCGCGCGCGAGATCCACAAGCTCTCGCTGCGCGGCAAGCGCCCCTTCGTCGCCGTCAACTGCGCGAGCGTGGCCGCCTCGCTGCTCGAGAGCGAGCTCTTCGGGCACGAGGCCGGCGCCTTCACCAGCGCCCAGAAGCGCCGGCGCGGGCTGTTCGAGCTCGCCCACGGCGGCACGCTGTTCCTCGACGAGATCGGCGAGACGAGCTCCGAGTTCCAGGCCAAGCTCCTGCGCGTGATCGAGACCGGCGAGTACCGCCGCGTCGGCGGCGACGTGAGCCTGGTCAGCGACGTGCGCCTGCTGGCGGCGACCAACCGCAACCTGAAGAAGGAGGTCGAGGCGGGCAACTTCCGCGAGGATCTCTACTACCGGCTGAACGTGGTCGAGATCGAGCTCCCCCCGCTCAAGGACCGCGAGGGCGACGTGGCGATCCTCGCCCAGCACTTCCTCGCCGACATGGCCCCGGGGCGCTCGCTCAGCCCGCAAGCGCTGCAGATCCTCAGCCGCTACCCCTGGCCGGGGAACGTGCGCGAGCTGCGCAACGTGATCGAGCGCATGTCGATCCTGGCCGAGGGCAAGGAGCTCGGCGTCGACGACGTCCCCGGCGACGTGCAGGCCGGCGCCGAAGACTCCCGCCCGATCAGCGACCCCCACAGCACGACCCCCGCCGACGGCACCCGGCCCTCGAGCCTCGCGGACCTCGAGCGGCACCATATCGAGCAGGTCCTGGAGTTCACCGGCGGCAACAAGGCCAAGGCGGCCCGAATCCTGGGGATCACCGCGGCCACGCTCTACAACAAGCTCAAGGCCTACAAGGCCCAGGACGCGTCGGGCGACGACGACGCCGACGCCTGAGCTGCTGGCGGGCCGCTAGCGATCGAGGTCGACCTTGGGCTCGACCAGCCACTCGGGGGGCATGCTGCGCCCGGTCTCTTCGCGGAAGGCGTTGCGCAGCAGGTCGCGCTGGATCTCGCAGTCTTCGAGCTCCTTGCGCGCCATGAGGCTCACGCCTTGACGCGCCCTGGCGGTGGCCGTGTCCAGGACCAACCTGCGCACGATCGCCTCGACCTCGTCCATGTCCCCCAGGAGCAAGGCGCAGACCATGGCGTCTTCGCGGTAGGAGAGCGAGGTGCTCGAGAGGTCCGGCCCGAGGTAGTCCGCCGAGAGCTCACGCTCCCCCAGCCGCGCGAAGAGCACGGCCGCCCGGGCGCGGTAGGAGCGCGGTGACCAGTTGAGGGTCATGCTCATGGCGAAGTGCTCGTTGCAGCGCGCGACGGCGTAGAGCGCGAGCTCGCGCGCCCGCGCGGGGTCCGTCTCCCATATGTCCTCGGCGTAGGGCAGCGCGAGGAACGGGCTCTGGAGGTCGAGCTCGGCGACCTCCAGGAGCTTCGCGCGGGCCTGGGTCGAGAGGAAGTCGGGCGCCTTGCGGGCGAAGTCGAGCACCTCCCGCGCGGCCTGAGCCCGCAGCGGGGCGGGGACCTGGAGGTCGTCGGCGAGGACCAGCAGCTCCTCGGCGGCCGCCTCGGTGCCCTTGAGCCGCCAGAACAGCAGGCGCTGCCCGAGGTCGCCCGAGACCCAGCTCTGCTTCGCCTTGACGTGAGACCGGCGGAGGAAGTCCGACTGCAGGAAGGCGCCGAGGTTGATCAGCGCCGCGGCGACGCGGCCTGCGTCCTTGTAGCGCTCGTCCTCACCCTGATAGCCCGCGAGGGTGTCCATGGCGATCTCGGCCATGGCCCGGTTGCCCAAGGGCAGCCCGAGCCGGGGCAAGAGCTCGAGCTGGTCGATCACCGGCGCGAGCTCGGCCGTCCCGGGGCCCAGCCGCTCGCTGAGGTCGTGGAGCGCGATCCCCATCCACACCCGCGCCACGAGGTCCGCGTCTCGCTCGCGCCACGCGGGGTTCACCAGGAGGTAGCCGCCCCAGCCGATCAGGGGCTCGACCTCGCGCGGGTAGGCCGGCGCCCCCTCGAGCAAGAAGTCCTGCATGAGCTGGATCTGCTGCGAGAGCTCGCTGAAGGTCACCGGCTGCACGTCGAGGTAGCGCTCGAGCGCCACCGCGCGCAGGGTGCCGAGCTCGGCGTCTGGCAGCGCCGTGCCCCGCAGCTCGCGTCGCGCGCGCTCCCAGTCGCGCTTCCCGAGGGCGTTGAAGATCGCGGTGTAGTTGCGCTCCTGGAGCGTCGAGAGCCGCACCCTTGGGGCCGACGACGCCGGCTCGTGCTCGGCGTGCACCGACTCCGCCGGCGTCGAGCCGCCCAGGAGCATGTAGCTCACCCCGCCGACCCCCAGCGTGGCCAGCGCGAAGGAACCCAGGAGCGGGACCAGCATGCTCCGCGCCTTGCGCGCCGCGCGGGAGCCGGTCTGGCTCGGGGCGGGCCCGTGCCCCTCGCTGTAGCGCAGGAAGGCCTTGAGCGAGGCCGCGAAGGCGCCGGCCGAAGACCAGCGCTCCTCGGGGTCCAGGCGCAGCGCCTGCTCGACCACCCCGGCCAAGGTCGAGTCGACCTCGGGGGCGAGGCTGCGCACGTTGGGCGGCGGGTACTCCGAGGCCTGGGACAGCTCGAGCAGGGACTTGCCCACGTAGGGGGTGCGCCCGGTCAAGAGCTCGAACAGGATCGCCCCCAGCGCCCACACGTCCGCGCGCTCGTCGAGCCTCAGCCCGCGCAGCTGCTCGGGCGGCATGTAGAGCGGGGTCCCGAGGATCTCCCCGGTCTGGGTCAAGCGCCGCGCGCCTGCCTGCTGGGCGAGGCCGAAGTCCGTGATCACCGGGGCGCCGTCGGGCTCGCGCAAGATCACGTTGGCGGGCTTCAGGTCGCGGTGGACCACCCCCGCGGCGTGCAGGTGCGCGACCCCCTCGGCCAGCCCCGCCACCACCTCGACCGCGCGCGACGAGCTCAGGCGGTTGTGCTGCAGGTGGTCCTTGAGGGTCTTGCCCTGCACCAGGTCCATGACCAGGTAGGGGCCCTGGGGGCTCTCCCCGAGCGCGTGCACGCCCACCACGTTGGGGTGCGGCTTGAGCGCGGCCAGCGCCTGGCCTTCACGGTGAAAGCGCGCGAGCCCGTTGGGGTCGAGGTGCTGCGGGTGCACCTGCTTGAGCGCCACGAAGCGCCCGAGGGAGTCCTGGGCAGCGTAGACCGCGCCCATGGCCCCGCGTCCGAGGACGCTGTAGACGCGGAAGGCCCCGATCTGCGACAGGGGCTCCCGCGCGGGGGCCTGGCCCGGGGTGCTCCCCGAGAGGTGCGAATGGGATAAACGCTGGGACGTCAGACCTCGATCTCTCTCCACCTCGACCATACCTCGGAGCGGCGCGTTCGGCGACGCCGCGGCGCTGCAGCCAAACCCTCGCGCGGCGCGACCGCCGCCGCCATACTGTGCGGGTGAACCGGCTCCTGCTCCCCCTGCTCCTCGTCGCGACCGGCTCCGTCGCGGCCGACGTGATCCATTTGCGCCACGGCCGCACCCTGCGCGGGAAGATCGTGCGCGAGACCCACGACGCGCTCGTGCTCCGCACCCCCCAGGGCGAGATCGTCGTGCGCCGCTCGACCGTGGACCGCGTCGAAGAGGAGAGCGCCGCCGAGCTCTACCTCGGGCAGGCCCGCGACGCCGTGCGCGACCAGGACTACGGGATCGCGCGCCAGCACTTCGCCCTCGCCCTCGAAGAGCTCGACGCGCGCGACCCGCTGCGCGAGCAGGTCGAGGCCGAGCTCGCCGCGGTCAAGCGCCGCAGCGACCCCTACCTGCGCAAGAGCGCGGGCGCGGCGCGCTGGGCGCAGCTCGGCCCGGACCCCTTCGCGCGCGAGGAGCCCGAGGCGCGGGTGCGCGAGCTCATGGCCGGCGCCGAGGTCCGCGCGGACCTGCGCGGGCAGCTCGTGCA
>JAGQRJ010000040.1 GCA_020425635.1 Planctomycetota bacterium
CCCTCGCGACGGCGCCTCCCGCTGGCAAGCCGGCGCCGAGGCTTCGCGCAGGCTCCTGGCGCTCGACGACGTGACCTTGTTCACCGGGCACCGCCAGCGCGGGGTGCTCGCGCGCGACCTCGAGCGCGGAGACGTGCTCTGGTCGCGCCCCGACCTGCGAGGCGTGGCGGCCTTGCTGCGCGACGGCGACGAGCGCCTGTTTGCGCTGCGCGACGCCCAGATCCTGAGCCTCGACCCAACGAGCGGCGCGACGCAGTGGACCCTACCGCTCTCGCCCGCCGCGCCGCTGGCCGGAATCGCGCTGGGTCCCGGCCAGCTCGCCTACGTCTCGGCCGGCCGCGAGCTGCTCGCGATCGGCTGAGCGCGGGCGGCGGCGAGCGCGCGAATCCGCACCGTCCCCGTGCGCATTCGAGGCTCGCCCCCGCCCGGCGAGGCTTGGCTCCCAGCCCCGGGGTGGTAGCTTCCCTCACGGCCAGAGGTGGAGTCACCCGCGGGCCAGGAGGCTCTATGAAGCGCAACGAATCGATCCAGAAGGTCATGACCACCCAGCTCACCACCTTGCACACCGCAATGAAGGTCAGCGAGGCGCGCAAGGCGCTCGACACGAACGCCTTTCGTCACCTGCCCGTGGTCAGCGGCGACAAGCTCGTGGGCATGATCAGCAGCAAGGACATGCTGGAGGTCGAGATCGTGGGCTGGGGCACCGACGTGCGCTCGCTCGACGCGGTGCTCGATCACCAGTTCACGATCGAGCAGCTCATGACCTCGGAGGTCGAGACCCTGCCCACCAGCGCGAAGGTCCGCGACGCCGCGAACCTGCTCGCCGAGGGGCGCTTCCACTCGGTCCCCGTGGTCGACGACGAGGGCCGCCTGCAAGGCCTCGTGACCTCGACCGACCTGATCCGCTACCTCGCCGACCAGTTCTAAGGGTCGAGCTCGCCCCGCCCGGCGCCTCCGCGGCGTCGGGCGGCGGCAACTACTCCCCGTCGCGGGGGTCGTAGCCCGCGCGCCCGACGTAGATCTCGTCGCGCTTGATCGCGTCGGGGCCGATCTGCTCGGAGTGGTAGCCGATCCCCTGGGTCGAGCCTTGGGACGACCAGTAGGTCAGGCCCACGATCTCGCCCTTGCGGTAGATCCAGTTGACGAACACCGCCTGGTGGCCGCTGCCCGAGTGCCTCCAGAACTGGACGAAGTCGCCCGCCTGGGCGTCCTCGAGCTTCGTGATCGCCCAGCCGAGCCCCAAGGACTCGAGCCCGAACTGGCAGAGCTTGCGCCGCTCCTTGACCTGCTTCGAGTCGCCGAAGAAGCGCAGCAGCATTTCGGCCAGGGTCTCGCCGTCGATCCCTGGGAGCGGCTTGCCTCCGCCCGCGCGCAGCAGGGCGCGCACGTAGACCTCGTAGGTGATCCCGCAGCAGTAGCAGCGCCCCTCGGGGTCGCCCTTGGCCAGCAGCCGGTCGCCCCACACCACGTCCTGGGTCACGCCCTTCCAGCCCCCAGACTTGGGCCAGTGGTAGCGGTGCTTGCCGTTGAGCGGATAGCTCTGAACCACCGCGAGCACGTGCTCGTTGAGCGGCTTCAGCCCCTCGGTCGTGGGCGCCTCGCCGTCTTGCGCCCCGGCGACCCCGAGCGCGAACACCAAGCCCATGACCCACCCACGCATGCCGACCTCGCTTCGTCGAGGGATTCTAACGCCCCCCGTCGCCCAGTGAGCGAGGCGTTCAACCGCTCGCGCGTGCGGCTCAGGAGCTCGAGGCCTCCATGCGCGACGCCAGCGCGTCGTGGAGGCGGGCGGTGATCGGCCCCGGGATCGGGGCGAAGCGGGTCTCGTCGAGCTGGCCGACGGGCATGACCCCGCGGGTGGTGCTCGTAATGAACGCCTCGGCGGCCTGGGTCGCCTGCTCGAGGCTCAGCTCGCGCACCGCGTAGGGGATCCCCAGCTCCTTGCACAGGCTGAGCACCTTCCGCCGGGTGATCCCCTCGAGGATCCCGCGCTCGAGGGGCGGGGTCACCAGCTCGCCGGCGATCACGAAGAACGCGTTCCAGGTCGGACCCTCGGTGACCAGTCCGCTGGGGTCGACGAACAGGGCGTCGTCGAAGCCCGCGGCGCGGGCGTGGGTGTAGGCCATGACGTTCGACTGCCGGTTGTTGGACTTCACCCCCGGCGCGATCCGCGCCACGATCGCGTCGGGGCGCACGCCCTGCAGGCGGATCCCTCGCCGGTAGTGCGCCTCGGGGAACTCCTCGAGGGGCTTGACCCACACGATCCGGGTGGGCTCGCCCTCGACGGTGCCGAGCCCCATGTCCGAGCAGCGCCCCCGGGTGAGCATGATCCGCACGTAGAGCTCCCCCGGGGGCGCGCTCTCGATCAACGCCTGGATCTCGGCCTCGAGCAGCGGGCGCAGCGCGGGGACGTCGAGGCCGATCGCGTCGCCCGAGCGGGTCAGCCGCTCCATGTGTTCGGGGAGCAGCGTGAGCTTGCGCCCGTAGGTACGCACGACCTCGTAGATCGCGTCGCCGAAGAGGAACCCGCGGTCGAAGATCGAGACCTGCGCCTCGCTCGGGTCGACCCGCTTGCCGTTGAGCATGACCTGCATGCCGCGACTATACCGCGAGGGGCGAGGCCCCTCCGCTCCACACCCGGGGGCGGCGCTGGGCCCAGGGTCGGGCCCGCTCGAGCTGGCCCGCGAGCCGCAAGAGCGTGGCCTCGTCGCCGAAGCGCCCCACGACCTGGACCCCGAGGGGCAACCCGCTCGCGCTCCACGACAGGGGCACGGACATGCCCGGCTGGCCGGTGACGTTGAACAGCGTGGTGAACGGCGTGAAGCGCCACGCGTTCTGCGCCAGCTTGTCGAGGGCGCCCATGGCCTTGAGCGCCCCCCCCGCCTTGAGCCGGGTCAGGAGGATCAAGAGCGTCTTCTCGAGGCCGCCGGGGAGCAAGGTCCCGACCTCGATCGGGGGCTGCGCGAGGGTCGGCGTGAGGTAGGCGTCGTAGGTGCCGAAGAACGGGGCGACCCCGTGGCCCATGAGCTTGAGGTTGCGCACCGCCTCGGCGAACACCCCCGCGGAGTATTCTTCGCCGAGCAAGGCCAGGAGCCAGGTCGCGGGCTCGACGTCGCTCGCCCCAGGGGTGCGGCCCGCCTCGGCCGCCGCGGCGCGCAGCTCCGCCGCGACCTCGCCGCAGAGCATGAGCGCGAAGCGGCGGGCGAAGGTCGCGCCGTCGACCTGAGGCTGGTCCGGGACGACCTCGTGCCCCAGCTCGCGCAGGAGCTGCGCCGCCTCCTCCACCGCGGCCACGCACTCGGGGTTCACGGGGACGGGGATCACGGGCTTGCTGCTGAAGGCGATCTTGAGCTTGCCCGGCTCGCGCGTGACCTCGTCGAGGAAGGGCCCGCTCGGCGCCGGCGCGACGTAGGGCGCGCCCGGCTCGGGCCCCGCGATCGCGTCGAGTACGGCGGCGCTGTCGCGCACCGTGCGCGTGAGCACGTGCTGGATCGCGAAGCCCTGCCAGGCCTCGGCGATCGTCGGCCCGCCGGGCGTCCGCGCGCGGGTCGGCTTGAGCCCGAAGATCCCGCAGCAGCTCGCGGGGATCCGGATCGAGCCGCCGCCGTCGCCGCCGGTGGCGATCGGCACGATCCCCGCCGCGACCGCGGCCGCCGAGCCGCCGCTCGACCCACCGCAGGTCCGGGTGGGGTCGTAGGGGTTGCGGGTCGCCCCCCACAGAGCGGGCTCGGTGACCGGCTGGATCCCGAACTCCGGGGTGTTGGTCTTGGCCGTGAACACGAAGCCCGCCCGGCGGAAGCGCTTGACGATCTCGCTGTCGAAGGTCGAGATCCGCCCCTTGCGCAGCGCGCTGCCCGAGCTGAGCGGAGTGCCCTCGAGGTGCGCGAGCAGGTCCTTGAGCAGGAGCGGGACCCCCGCGAAGGGTCCGCTCGTCGGGGCCGCTGCCGCCTGACCGCGCGCCAGCGCGTCGAAGCGCGTCACCACCGCGTTGATCGTGGGGTTGACCCGGTCGATCCGCGCGAGCGCCTCGTCGACCAGCTCGGCGGAGCTGACCTCGCCCTTGCGCACGAGCTCCCCGAGCCCGAGGCCGTCGTATTGATCGTAGTCGCTGAACCCTGACATCGTGCGCTCCCCGCTGGAGGCCCCGCTCCCGCGAGGCAGCGCGCAAGGTAGCACGCGGGCGGGCGCCAGCCCGCCTAGCTCAGCGGCCCTCGAGGGCCTCGTCGAGCAGCGCCTGGAGGCGCTCGAGCTCCGCCTGCTGCTCGGCCAGGCGGTGCTCGAGCTCGGCGGTGCGCTGCTCGAGGGTCTTGATCTCCCCGCGCAGGCGGACCTCGGCCTCCGACGCGGCCGGGGAGCCCGGGCTGCAGCCCAGGCTCCCCGCCAGCGCCAGCGCGCCGAGCCACGCGGCCCCCAGGCGAGGGCTCCGTGACGCCGCGCCCACGCTTAGCCGACCCGCCGCGTACGACGAGGCTGCGGGGCCTCTCCGGGCTCGGGCGACTCCCCGCCCTGCTCCTCTTCCGCGAGCCGCTCGAGCTCCTCCTGGGCGCGCTCGAGCTCGGCGTAGCGGCCCTCCAGCTGCTCTTGCTCGCGCCGAATCGCGCGCAGCTTGCGACGCAGGTCGCGCCCGACGTCCTCCAGCTCTTCGGCCACGCGCTCTTCGCCGCCCTCCTCCTCGAGCCGCTCCTCGAGCTCCCCGAGCTCTTCCTCCAGGCGATTCCCGGCGCGCTCGAGCTCGTCCTCGTGCTGCTGCAGCTGCAGCCCCTGGAGCTCGAGCCCCAGCGCGCGGGCCTCGAGCTCGTTGCCCTCGGCCAGCGCGCGCTCGCGCTCGGCGCTCAGCGCCTCGACCTCGAACCGACGCGCCTGCGCGCCGAGCTCTTGCTCACGCCGCTCCAAGGCAGCGACCATTTCGTCGAAGGCACGCCCCAGCTCGTTGGTCCGCGGGTCGTCTTCGCCGAACTCCTCCATGCTGCGGTCGAGCTCCGCTTCGAGCGTGTGCAGGCGCGCGGCGAGCTCCCGCAGCTCGGCCTCGCCGCGCTCGCGCAGGGCCTGCGCCTCCGCCCAGCGGGGGTTGACGCGGGACGTCTCGCGGGCGGCGGCCTCGCGAATCCGCCGCGCGTGCTGCTCGGCCAGGCGTCGCTCGGCCTGGGGGTCGCCGCCGTGCTCCATGCGGTCGATCAAGCGCTCGAGCTTGTGGTGGATCGCCTCGAGCAGCTCGGTCTGCCGTTCGACGTGGTGCTCGAGGCGCGCGACCCGCTCCTCGACGGCGCGCGTGCGCGCCTCGAGCCTGCGGGTCTCGCCCTGGTCGGCCCCCGCCGCCGTCACGACCGCCACCAGCAGCGCCGCGCTGCTCCATGCCTTGCCCAACGAATGCATTGGAATCTCCTTCGGCCGTTTGGCCATTGTGCACCCTTTCGGTGCGCGTTTCTCTCTCGAGCTGCTTCGATCCAGGCCCGCCCCGATTCGGGCGGCCGGTTTCTTGATTTTTCTTTCGGCGGGTGCCTCTCGCTCCGCCAACGCGTCCTCTGCGTCCCTCCGCGTCTCTCCCGCGTCCTCTGCGTTGGACGCCTTCCTGTCGATCCGTTCCTCCTTCGATCCCTCCCTCTGCCTCGGGAAGAAGGCGACGCGGGGGAGCGCGACGGCGGGCGGAGGCAAGCTCCGCCCCTACGGCTTGGTGGCCTGAGGTTCCAGGATCGGTCTCGG
>JAGQRJ010000270.1 GCA_020425635.1 Planctomycetota bacterium
AAGCCCCAGGCGCCGCGGACGCTCCCGCCGCGCACCCTGTGCCTGGCCGACCAGGCGGCGGCCGAGCGCCTGCTCGCCGACGCAGGGCTGCGCGCGCGCGAGCTGACGCTCCAGGGTTCGCTGTTGAGCGTGCGCGCGGAGCCGGCCCCGAAGCCGCCGGAGGCCGCGTGAAGTCGCTCCGCGAGGCCCCAGGCCCCAAGGCGACGCAGCTGTTCAGCATGCTGCGCGCGCTCTCGCGCAACCGGCTGCGCTTCTTCGAGGGGCTGTGGCGGGACTACGGCGAGGTCGTGCGGATCCCGCTGGCCAACAAGCAGCTGATCCTGATCAGCAACCCCGAGCACCTCGAATACGTGCTGCGCAAGAACTACCTCAACTACCGCAAAGCGGCGCTCTTCAACAAGGAGCGGATCTACGCCCTGGGCGGGAGCCTCTTGACCACCGAGGGCCCGCACTGGCTGAAGCAGCGCAAGCTCGCCCAGCCTGCGTTCAAGAAGGACGCCCTCGCCCAGCTCGTCGACGACATGGTCGCGGTGACGGTCCGCGACCTCGAGGGCTGGGCCCCGCACCTCGACGGCGCGCCCTTCGACGTGGCGGAGGACCTGACCGCGATCGCGATCAACGTGGCCAGCAAGACCCTGTTCGGCGTCGACATGCGCCCGGCCACGGCGAAGGTTCGCGAGGCCGTGGGCGTGATCGTGCGCGGCGGCGCCGAGCGCATGTCGTCGGTGTTTCGCCTGCCCGTGGCGATCCCGACCCCGCGTCACCAGCGGATCAAGCGCGCGCTCAAGACCCTCGACGAGGTGGTCTACGGCGTGATCCGCGAGCGCCGCGCCGAGGAGCAGCGCGACGGCGACGCGCCCGAGCGCGACGTGCTGACCCGGCTGCTGCGCGCCCAGGACCCCGAGACCGGCGCGTCCATGTCCGACACCGAGCTCCGCGACGAGGTCGCGACCTTCTTGATCGCCGGGCACGAGTCGACCGCCGCGAGCCTGGCCTGGACCACCTGGCTCCTGGGCACGCACCCCGAGGCCGAGGCCCGGGTGCGGGCCGAGCTCGCCGAGGTCCTCGGCGGCGAGGCGCCGACGGTCGAGACCCTGCCGCGACTCGACTACACCCGGCGGGTGGTCATGGAGTCGCTCCGGCTCTACCCGCCCTCGTGGCTCTTCGACCGCGAGTCGATCGAGGCCGACACCCTCGGTGACTACGCGGTTCCGCCGCGCACCGTGTTCTGCGTGGTGCCTTGGATCCAGCACCGCGACCCGACCTGGTGGCCCGACCCCGAGCGCTTCGACCCCGACCGCTTCCTCCCCGAGGCGATCAAGGCGCGCCCGACCTTCAGCTACGCGACCTTCGGAGGCGGACCGCGGCGCTGCATTGGCGACGAGTTCGCGATCATGGAAATGGTGATCGTGATCGCGCTCATGCTCCAGCGCTACCGCCTGAGCGTCGTGGCGGAGCACCCGGTCGAGCTCTTGCCCTCGATCGCGCTGCGCCCGCTGCACGGGGTCCAGGTCACCCTCGCGCGGGCCGAGCCCTAACGCGCCTCGGCCGCCTGCCTGGCGCGCTCTTGCGCGCGCTGGTGCAGGTAGGCGACGTCGGCGGGGGTCGAGGTCTTGTGCCGCGCCCGCGCCACCTCGACCAGCTTGGTCATGCGCTCGAGGTGCTGCGCAGCCTCCCGGCGAAGCACCTCGACGCTCCCCGCCTCCCAGGTGTGGCGCAGCGACCACAGGTAGACCTCTCGCGCGGAGCCGCGCCCCGCCGCATACGCCTCCAGCGCGGACGCATAGCAAGCCTTGACCGCGTTCACCCCGGCGATCGCTGCCGGGTCTGCCCGCACGACGGTGTCCCCCAGCTCGTCTTCTTCGAGCGCGAGCGCGGGCTTCGGCTGACACCGCAGGCGGTAGTAGGTCGCCGCTGCTCGAAGCTCGCTCGCCCCCTCTCCGGAGCTAGCCCGCTCCTGGAGCCGGTCGTGCAGCCACTGCATGCGTTCGCGGAGCCGCCGCGCGGCGGGGCTCTCGCCCGGGTCTTCGACCTCGAGTTCGAGCTCGCCTGCGTCCGCGCCGAACACACCGCGCTCGAGCTCGTCTTCGTAGAGCCGCAGGCTCGTGGCCCAGGTGAAGAGCCGCTCGGGGTCTCCTGCGCCGGCCTCGAGCTCGCGCGTCAGCGCGCCGACCAGGGACGTCAGCGCAGCGACGGCTGCTTGGGAGGAGGCCTCGCTGTGGGGATCAGCCGCCACAGCCCGCAGGCTGGCGAGCTCGAAGCGGTCGGCCTCCGTCTTGGCGACGCGCTGAAGCTGCTTCAGTCGCTGGCGCCAGCCCACCTCGGCGAACGCCCGTTGCCCACCCGCGAGCTCCTTCGCCTCGCTCTGAGCGCGGAACAGCTCCCCCGACCAGAAGCTCGCCTCGCTGAAGCTCCCCACCGAGTCGCGGCAGTCCTTGAGCGCCTGAGCCCACGCGCGCTCGGCGAGCCCCACAGGGTTGAGTCCTTGCGCTCGCCCAGGGATCGCGCAGGCCAGCGCCAGCCCCGTGAGCGCGAGCGTTCGACGCGCTGCGCTGTGCATGCGTTCCACCTCCTCGGCCGTCAGGCTACCAGCTGCTGGAGCCTGGCCTTCACCAGTCGGTGCGCAGGCGCTCGCGGGCGGCGACGTACCAGGCGCGGTAGTCCGCGTCGTCGTAGCAGGTGTGGCGCAGGCCGGCGCAGGCGGCGAGCTCGCCGCTCACCTCTTCGAGGTAGGTGTCGCGACGAAACAGAGGCGTCACGTGCAGCCAAAAGTGGACCCGGTTGTCGACGTGGTGCTGGGCGCTGCCGCCGGCGTGGTAGCCGTAGACCCCGCTGCCAAGAGTGATCCACACCAGCCCGTCGAAGGGCGAGAAGTAGTTGACCAGGCGCTTGATTCGGCCGCGGACCAGCGCACGCTCCACGTCCTGGTTCCAGAGCGCCAGGGGCGAGCCGCCAAAGTAGACGCGCTCGTAGACCGCGCCCGCCAGCGCGCTCTCCAAGACCACGTCGGTGCCCGAGCTGTAGCCGACCGCGGCCAGGCGCAGCGGCGCGCGGCACTCGGTCCGAGCGTGGCGCCAGCGCAGCTTGGCCTCGAAGGCCGCGATCCGCTCGGCGGGGGCGCCGGTGCCGATCCCGCTGAGCACGAAGTAGGGGACGAGCACGGCCTCGATCCCGCGCGCGCGCAGCGCCTCGGCCATGTCGTCGGTCCACCAGTAGGGGAAGTCGGGCCACGACCCGTGGCAGAGGAACACGGGCCCCACGGGGTGATCCCCGGGCGGGGCGTCGGGATACTCCGGGCCACAGCAGCCCGCCAGGGCCAGCGGCAGGCTCAGGGCGAGGGCGAACACGATCCGCGCGCGGCGGGAGCGGACGGGTGAGGGCGACACGCAGCCAGGGTGCACGACGTGAGTGGGGAGGGAAAGAAGATTTCCCCGGGCCCACGCCCCCCCCTAAGTCCCGCTCCTGGAAGACGCGCACGGGCGATTTCGCCCTGTGTCCAGGGTGACGCATATCCCGCCCAAGATCGGAAATCCGACCTCCACAGAAGTGTACAAGGCTTTGATCCCCCGCTGTTTAACACCGGCGGACCGGCGTTTGTTGCGGCGCGGGTGTGGACGGACGAGGGATACTGCTCTTGGGCCTCGTAGCGCTTGTTGGCTGCGGTGGCGACGCTGCGCCGGACCCGGTGGGGGTCGCGCCGGTGGCCAGCGAAGCCCTCGTGGGCCGTGGGCCGGTGGCGTCGGTCGCGAGCTCCCAGGTCCTGGCGGAGGTCCGCCGCCTGAAGCTCGACGGGCTGCCGCTCGACCTCGCCGCGGTCGCCGACCGCGCCCCCCTCGCCGCGGCGCCGGTCGCGGACTCCCCGCGCAAGATCGAGGCCGAGTCGCCCCAGGCCCTGGTGCAGGGGACCCTGGCCGCGATCGCCGCCGGCGACGCGCTCGCCCTCGCCCGCGCCCTGCGCGGACCCGGCGGCTCCCTGACCGAAGACGACGCGGCCGCGGCCGAGTTGCGCTTTCTCTCCCCCTCGGCGCGCGCCTTCTGGGCGCGCGTGGCTCAGGCCCTCGAGGAGGGAGACGTGGATTGGGTGGACGGCGAAGGCCCCGACGAGGCCTGGCTGATCGCCAACGTCGGCGGCGCCGCCGGCAGCTACCGGATCAAGCTCCGGAGAGAGGGGGAGGCGTGGGTCCTCGCAAGCTAGAGGGTAAGTCCCTGCTGGCCTTTGGCAGCCTGGCGTTGTTCGGGGTCTTGCTCTCCCCGTGGAGCTCCGAGGGCGTGCCGGTCAACGACCCCGGCCCGTTCTACCCCTTGCTCCAGGGGCACCGCGGCGAGCCCTACCAGGACGCCCTCCCGCGCGGCGCCTCCTACCGCCTCGACACGGGCAGCCTCCCCGCCGGCGTGGCCCTCGAGGGCGACGGTCGCCTGCGCGGCACCCCGACCCAGGCCGGGCTGTTCGAAGCCGTGCTCACGGTGCGCGAGGCCAGCGGCCTCAGCTACCCGGCGCGGGTCAGCCTCACCGTGCGCGAGCCCGACGAGCGCGACCTCCCGGCGCTCGCCCCTAGCTACCGCCAGCGCGGCGCCTTCGCCGTCGAGCAAGACGACCTGCGCATTCGTGTGCGCAGCAGCTTCGACCAGGCCGAGGTCCGCACCCTGGTGCGCGTCTATCGGCCGCGCGGCCAAAGCGACGCGCCCCTGATCCTGTTCCACCGCGGGCGCGGCTTCGACCACGACATGTACGACACGCTGCTCGGGCACCTCGCGTCGCACGGGATCGCGGTCGCCAGCGTGCAAGACACCCTGAGCTTCGCCGGCAACAGCTTCGGCGCGCAGAGCTTCGACTACGACTACATTCGCCCCGAGCTCGGCATGCAGTCGGCCTCGGGGGTGCTCGAGGCCGTCAGCGACCTCCTGTTCGACCTGGCGAACGACCCCAGCGAGGCGCTCTTCGGCGCGTTCGACCCCGACAACCTGTTCTTCTGCGGGCACAGCCGCGGGGGCGGCGCGGTCCACGCCAGCCACGAGCGCAGCCTGCGTTTGCGGCTCAAGGGCTTGATCTACCTCATGCCCTTCGACCTGCGCTACTTCCCCGAGTGTGCCCCGCCTGGGCTGTCGCCGGCCTACCCGATCTTCGACGCCACCCCGCGCACCCCGAGCCTGGTGATCGCGGCCGAGAACGACGGCGACCTGACCTACCCGATCGCCGATCAGCTGATCGACCGCGCCTCCGGGCCCACGACCCAGGTCACGATCTACGGCGGCGTGCACAACCTGATCTCCGACCGCCAACCTGCGGAGGGCAACGACACGATCTCGCGCCGCTCGGAGCAAGAGCAGGCTGCCGACTGGATCGTGGCCTTCGTCAAGCGCTGGGCCGAGGGCAAGACCGACCTCGATCGCCGGCTCTACGCGGGCGGCCACGCCGCCGATCCCGACGCCGCCGTGGCCTCGTGGAACCCCAGCGCGCGGACCCTGGTGTGGGAGGACGCCAGCGACGCGGACGACAGCCGCAACGCCTTCGGCCCCAACTACGTGCTCGACCTGCGTCGGAGCGAGTATTCGATCTACCCCAACGGCGGGGACATGGCGAGCCTGGGGCTGAAGCACACCGTGCTCAACCCCCGTGAGCGGATCAGCATTTGGCGCATGGCGAGCGACGCCCCCCTCGACGTCGACGCGCACCGCCGGCTGGTGCTGCGCATGACCCAGACCAGCGCGGTCGGCTGGGACTGGGGCAGCGTATGGCTGCGTCTGATCGACGCCCAGGGCAGCCTCGCCTGGGTCCAGCTCCACGGCCCGCAGGGCACGGGATACCTCCCGGTCCAGGGGGCGGCGAACCGCTCCCGGCACCGGCGCTTCGTCGACGTCAACGTCGACCTGCGAAACGACCTCCTCGCTGGCAGCGCCACGCCGATCGACCTCGGCGCGCTCTTGGCCCTCGACGTGATCCTCGTGCGCGACGACGCGGTCAACGCCCGCTCCGTGGTGGTCGACGCCGTCCGCTTCGAGTAGCTCCGGGCGCGTCTCACGCGGAGTCTTTTCGCTGCCTTTTCACTCTGGGGCGATGGCACCGAACTCGACTCCAATCGCTCCTGCGATCGCAGGACTTAGGTGTGGCCCCGGCCTTGCCTAGTCCTGAGAAGGATTGCTGGAGGCCGTCGTGAAGATCACCGTCGTTCGCTTGACTACGTATGCGCTCATGCTGGGCGCCCTGGGGTTCATGCCGGCCATGGCCGGTTCGCTGGAGGACCCGAGCGTCCTCGAGGACC
>JAGQRJ010000271.1 GCA_020425635.1 Planctomycetota bacterium
GGGGCGGCGGGCGAGGGCTCGCGCGGCCCACTCGAGCGCCTCGCCCGGGTCGCCGGGCTCGACGTCGTTGGGGTCGAACATGCCCGCGACCAACCTCGCCCGGCCGCCGAGTTCCACCCCGCGCAAGAGCGTGACCGCCCCCTCGCGAGCCCTGGCCGTTGCAGTCGGGAATCCGAGCCAGCCCTGGACCTCGGCGGCGGCCTCGGGCCGGCCCAGCCCACGCAGCAAGCGCTCGAGCGCACGCTGCGAAGACGCCGCGCTCGGGCCCAGCTCCACGGCCCGGAGCGCCGCGGCGAGCGCCGCGTCTCGCTGCCCGAGGGCGTCGCGCAGCGTCCCGATCAGGGTCCATGTGTCGCCGCGCGCCGGATCGAGCTCCAGGGCGCGGGTCGCGTCTGCCAGCGCAGCCTCGAGGTCGCCGAGCCGCTGCGCGACCCTCGCCCGACCGAGGTAGGCTTCGACCTCGGCGGGGTCGAGCCGGAGCACCTGGTCGAAGCGCGACCGCGCCTCGACCTCGCGCCGCAGCAGCCCGTCGACCTCCCCCAGGAGCAGCAGCGCGCGCGTGTCCTCGGGGCGCCGCTCGACGAGCCCCGCGAGCACCTGCCGGCTCTCTTCGACGCGCCCCAGGGCGAGCAGTCCGCGCGCCAGGCCGCGCCCCGCGCTCGCCCGGGGCTCCGCGCCGCCGCTGGCGATCGCGCGCCGGTAGTGGGCGCACGCCCGCTCGAACTCGCCGCGGTCGATCGCCAACCAGCCCAGCGCCTCGTGCGCCGCCTCGAGTTCGGGCTCCAGGGCGACCGCTCGCTCCAGGTCGCGGACGGCCTCCGCGCTCTCGCCGCGCTCCAGGGAGAGCAGGCCGCTGAGCAGGCGGCCGTCTGCTGTCTCGAGCAGCGCCAGGCTCTGCTCGACCTCGATCCGCGCCTCCGCGCGGGCTCCCTGCTCCTCGCCGACGCGCGCCAGGACCACGTGGTCGCGCGCCGAACGCAGCAGGCGCTGGGCGTTGCGCAGGAGTTCGCTCGGGTCGACCTCGGGGGGCGCATGCGCGTCCTCGACGGCGACCACCCGCGGGGGAGGCGAGGCTGCTCCGCCGACCGGCTCGGGGGGGCCGCTGAAGGTCCAGCCGAGCGCCGCGGCGGCCACGAAGCCCAGCCCGGCCGCGCCTGCAATCCAGGCCCGCTGGCCACAGGGCACCTGCGGCCGGGCGACCTCCGCCCCCGGCAGCCGGGGGGCGACGACCTGCGTCTCGCTGCAGCCCGGTGCCGAGCACTGCCCGTGCTCGCGAAAGCAGCTCGCGTGGTGTGGAGCGAGGCAGGAGGCGCAGTAGGCGGCGCCCTCACGGGCCACCTGGTCGTGGCAGTAGGTGCAGCGCAGGAGGATCGGGAGCGAGTCGGCCACGAGGCGCTCCGCGCGGACCTCGGCGATCCGCTGCGCGATTCCCTCCCAAGCCCCCGCAGGCGCGCAGAGGGGGCCGGGCTCTGGATCGGCGAGGGCCGCCGAGGCGTCGGCGGAGAGCCGAGCCAGCCCAGGGTCTTCGGCGAGGGCGCGCGCGACGCGCGCCTCCTCCTCCTCGCTCAACACGCCCAGCTCCCGCGCCACGATCAGCGCGCGCAACTCGTCTTCGCTCATGCGGCACCTCCCTCGGCCAAGACCGCGGCCAGCTCGCCGGCCGCGCGCCGCAGACGGTTGCGCACGGTGCGCTCAGTACACGCCCACACCTCGGCCAGCTCGGCGAGCTTCAGCCCCTGGGCGTGGCGCTGCACGAGCAGCGCGCGCACGTCGGGCTCGAGGCGCCCCAGCGCGACGCGGGTGCGGTCTGCGTCTTCTCGCCTGCTCGCGTCGCGGGCGACCGCGTCTTCTCCCGCCACCTCGTGGGTCAGCTCCCGGGCCTTGCCCTCCCGCCGCAGTCGGTCCACGGCGGCGTTGCGCGCGATCCGATAGAGCCAGGGCCGAAAGGGTCGTGAGGGGTCGTAGCTCGCCAGGTTCTGGAACACGCGCACGAAGGCGTCCTGAAAGGCGTCTTCGGCCAGGGTCCGATCGCGAGTCACCCGCAGGGTGAACGCGAACAGCTCGTCCTTGTAGCGCTCGTAGAGCGCCTTGAAAGCCTGATCGCCCTGCCCCAGGTGGGCGCGCGCCAACGCGACCAACGCTTCGTCTGGGAGGTTGGGATCCACCGCGTGCTCCTCGCATCCTCTACGAACGACCGACGCGAAACCGGAAAGCCAAGGCGCGCAGAGCTCTGAGACCCGCCGTCGATCGGGGGCTAAACCCCGCCCCCGACGTCGGCTGTGCTCGAGCAATCGACCCGCGAGGGCGCGTGCGGGGCGTCGCAGCGGCCCTTACGTTCGATCAAGGCAGCGCGAGTTGTGCGGCCAGGCCTGCAGGGGTGTGGTCGCCGGGGGCGGTGAACAGCCCGGCTTGCTGCGCCCCCTCGAGCAGCTGCTTGTAGCGGAGCAGGTAGTGCCCGTCCTTGAACTCGATCGCCATTTCGCGCAGGAGACCGAGGGTGCTGGCGACCCCGGTGAGCTCGACCTCTTTGCCCAGCTTCTCGTCGGCGTAGAGCTGCACCTTGGGGTTCCAGCGGTCGTCGTCGAGCCAGATCAGGGTCTTGTGGGCGGCCTCGAGCAGCGGCCCCTCCGACGCGGCCGGGCTGAGCACCCGGTGCGCCGCCAGCAGGCCCCGGGCAGCGAGGGCCTGGGTCGCGACGGACTTGGTCCGCTGCACCCGGCGATCGCTGGCGAGGTCGTAGGAGTCGTAAAGCCCGTCCCCGGGCGCGCACCACTCGCGGATCTGCTGCCCGAGGCGCGAGACGAGGGTCCGCGCCTTCTTGCGCTCGGACTCGATCGCCTCCTTGAAGCTCGGCGGCGCCTTGGCCGCGTCGACGTTGCGCAGGAAGCACTCGAGGCTGAGCAGGCACAGCCCCACGTCGGAGGGGGCTGCCTGGCCGGACTTGCTGCTCGAGCGAGCGCGCCCAGCGCGCACGTCTATGTGGTGGGCGCGCAGCGTCTTGAACGAGAACAGGGCGAGCTCGAGGATTTGGTCGTGGTGCTTGGAGGTGAGGACGCCGGGACGGCCGGAGCCCGTGAATGCCTTGGGGTCGGAGACCTCCAACAGGGAGCAAAGCCCGAGCAGGACCGCAGATTGGGACCGCAGGTAGCTCCGCCGGTGGGCGTCACCCTCGGCGAGGGTGTGCTCCAGCAGGCCCCGCGAATCTTGAGCGCTCGTCCAGCTGTTCGCGAAGTGATAGCGGTGCTCGTCGAGGTCCAGCAGCGGACCCTCCACGGGGTCGATCCGCTGCCGGCGGGTGTCGAAGATCAGGTGGGGAAGTTCGCTCGCCTTCGCCAGCGCAGAGTGCAGAGCCAGATAGGCGAAGAAGGCGTGCTCCGGCGTCGGGTCGCCTCTCATCAGCTGCTCTTTGACGAAGCCCGCTTCGCTCAACATGGCGTAGCCCAGGCCCTCGAGCGCGAATTGATTGGGTGCCTCGACCCAACGCCATGTGTCGAGGTCGCTCGCGCGGAACGCGCGCACGAGTTGCTGCCGCGAGCGCAGCGCCGGAATGCAGGTCGGGTCGAAGGCTGCAGGGAGCGACGCCGTCAGCCCAGCCTGGGTGCGGTATTTCGCCATGATCGACGCGACCTTGGCGCCGCCTTTCCCGTCGTCGCCGCGGACCTCGCGGGTCGCCGAGAGCGAGATCCCAGCCCCAGAGGCCAGGAGCCCCGAGAGGACGTCCGCCGCGGGGCGATCGGCGAGGGCCGAAGTGAGCTGCTGGTAGTCGGGGTCGGTCGGCCAACCAAACTCGAGGAAGCGGCCGTAAAACCCGTCCCCTCCCTGCTGCAGCTCCCAGGCAGCGTAGTACTGGGCGGCGGTTTCGACCACGTCGTTGGCCGGAGCGCGGCTCGCGGCCAAGAGCAAAGTCAGTAGCAGAGACAACCTGAGGCCCATCGTCGACTCCCGGGGCTTGACGCGCCTAAGTCTACGGGTATTCGACAGCTCGAACCACCGGGCCCAGCCCAAGCGCCTGCCGTTCTGACACGCGCGCTCATCGGCGGTGCCCGATTGACAGCCCGGGCGGGAGCCGTATCCTGCGCCTATTCATTACTTCGCAAAGACTAACGCACGAGCCTCCCGCCGGTATGTCGGTTGCATGCCGCGAGGCTCCCGGGGTGTGGACCCCGTCTGCACAAACATTTCGACGAGGAAGACTCATGGCGACGCAGATTCGTCCGCTCAACGACAAGCTCGTGATCAAGCGCTTGGAAGCCGAGACCACCACCAAGGGGGGGATCGTGCTCCCCGACTCCGCGAAGGAGAAGCCCCGCGAGGGTCAGGTGATCGCGTTGGGTGCTGGGCGCCTGCTGGAAGACGGCTCGCGCGCGCCGTTCCAGGTCAAGAAGGACGACCGCGTGATCTTCAGCTCCTACGCGGGCACGGAGATCAAGCTCGACGGCGAAGAGTACCTGATCCTGGACGAGTCGGACGTCCTCGCGGTCGTCAACTAGCGCGTGAGGCGGGGCGCTTCGCCCTGCCCACGCCGCACAACCCATTCCGGGCCTCATGCCCGGGCCGCGCCGCTCTCCGGCACGTCGAACCTACGAAGAACGGGTCACGCACCCGAGCAAGGAACATTCCATGTCTGCCAAGCGCATCATTTTCGACCAAGACGCTCAGGCCGCCCTCCGCCGCGGGGTCAACAAGTTGGCCCGCGCCGTGAAGGTGACCCTGGGCCCCCGTGGACGCAACGTCGTGATCGCGAAGAGCTTCGGCGCTCCGACCGTCACCAAGGACGGCGTGACCGTGGCCAAGGAGATCGTGGTCAGCGACCCCTACGAGAACATGGGCGTCCAAATGGTGAAGGAGGTCGCCTCCAAGGCTTCCGACGATGCCGGCGACGGCACGACCACCGCCACGGTGCTCGGCGAGGCGATCTTCGAGGAGGGGATCAAGAACGTGGTCGCGGGCGCGAACCCCATGACCCTCCACCGCGGGATCCACAAGGCGGTCAAGGCCGTGACCGCCGAGCTGGAGGCCATGGCGAAGAAGATCGACTCCAAGGAGGAGATCGCTCAGGTGGCGAGCATCGCCGCCAACAACGACCGCGTGATCGGCAACAAGATCGCCGAGGCCATGGAGCGCGTCGGCGACGGTGTGATCACCGTCGAGTCGGGCAAGACCCTCAAGACCGAGATCGAGTGGGTCGAGGGCATGCAGTTCGACAAGGGCTACCTCAGCCCGCACTTCGCCGCCGGCGACCAGGCGATGAAGTGTGAGCTCGAGAACCCGCTGATCCTGATCCACGAAGAGAAGATCAGCTCCTTCCGCGACATGATCCCGCTGCTCAACGAGATCGGACAGTCGCGGCCCCTGCTCGTGATCGCCGAGGATGTCGAGGGTGAGGCCCTCGCCACGCTGGTGGTCAACCGCCTGCGCGGGCTGCTGAAGTGCTGCGCGGTCAAGGCCCCTGGCTTCGGCGAGCGGCGCAAGGCCATGCTCCAGGACCTCGCTGTGCTGACCGGCGGCCAGCCGATCCTCAAGGACCTCGGCCTCAAGCTCGACTCGGTCGCCCTCGGCGACCTGGGCTCCGCGGAGAAGGTGATCATCACCAAGGACAAGACGGTGATCGTCAACGGGCGCGGCAAGCCCGAGGACATTCAGGCTCGCTGCAAGCAGATCAAGAGCGAGATCGACCTCGCCGGCTCGGACTACGACCGGGAGAAGCTCCAGGAGCGTCTGGCGAAGCTCTCCGGCGGCGTGGCGCAGATCAACGTCGGCGCGGCGACCGAGGTCGAGATGAAGGAGAAGAAGGCGCGCGTCGAGGACGCCCTGCACGCGACCCGCGCGGCGGTGGAGGACGGCGTGCTGCCCGGCGGCGGCCTGGCGCTGCTGAAGGCCGGTCAGGTGCTCAACGACGGCCTCGGGCTCAAGGGCGACGAGCGCCTCGGGGTCGAGATCGTCGCGCGCGCGCTGACCGCGCCGGTCCGCCAAATCGCCGAGAACGCGGGCCTCGACGGCGGCGTCGTGCTCGAGACGATCAAGAACGAGAGCTACGTCAAGGGCTTCGACGCGCTGCACCGCCGCTACGTCGACA
>JAGQRJ010000272.1 GCA_020425635.1 Planctomycetota bacterium
CAGCCCGCGGGGCGCGGCCGCTACGCCCGCACGGTGCTCCGCGACCTGCAGCTGATCGTCGACCTCAACGCCAGCGGCTACCCCCTGCGCGAGATCCGCGAGATCTTCTTCCGCCGCCGCGCGGGGGCGGGCTAACGCAGCGGGGACGCGCGCCCAGCCGCGACGTCGATTCGCAGCGCGTGCTCGAAGACCAGCGACGCGTCGCGCCGCAGGACGAACGACTCGACCACCGCGCGCAAGGTCGGCTCCACGCGCACGGGCGTGAGGGCTGCGCCGTTGAGCGAGACCTTCAGCGGCTGCTCGGGGTCGACCAGCGCGGGGTCGAGGTAGAGCACCAGCTCCGAGACGCCCTCGGTGGCGATCGCGATCTGGTTCGGGCCCTCGACCTCAGCGCGGAACGACCCGGCCGGGGCGCTCAGCTTCGAGGCGCGCAGCCAGTAGGCCCAGCCGTGGTAGGTGCCCAGGGCGTGGTGCTCGATCCGCTTGGGGTGCGGCTCGCGCCGGCGCCCGGCCACCCAGGCCTTGAGCTCCGCGAGCTCGGCGTCGCTGAGCGAGAGCCCGTGACCGCGCTCGTCGTGCTCGAGGTAGCGCGGCTCGATCCCGCGCGCGCGCAGGTCGTCGCGGGTCCAGCGCGCGAACTGCACGGGGACGACGTCGTCCCCGGTCTGGTGCCCGAGGAACAGCGGGAGCAGGCTCGCGTTGCCCAAGAGCTCCCGCGTGCGCTCGTCGCGTCCGTTCACGTATTCCTGCCGCGAGAGGCCTCCGGCCAGCAGGATCGCGCCGGCGAAGCGGTCGGGAAAGCGGAGCGCGAGGTTGGCCGCGCCGAAGCTGCCCATGCTGTAGCCCAGGAGCAGCACCCGGTCGGGGTCGATCGGGAACTTCGCCTTGAGCACGTCGAGCGCCATGAGCGGGAAGGAGCCCTCCCGGTAGGCCCACCAGTGCGGGAAACGGTTGCGGACGCCCTCGGCGAGGCCGGGCGGGAGCGCCTCGAGGTCCTCGAAGGGAGTCTCGGCGCTGGGGCGCTGGGCGTTGGGCGCGACCACGATCATGTGCGGTCCGGCGATCGCCCGCGCCGGACCCAGGATCGCGCGCCAGTCACGCCCGAGGCCGTGCAGGCTGATCAGCAGGCCGTAGCGGCCGTCCGCCGCGGGAACCTCCGGCGCCTCGATCACCAGCTCGCTGCGGCGGCCTGCTGCGTCGGTCAGCTTGACCTGGGAGCGCCCGGGGGCCCCGTCTTGGGGGCCGCGCCAGGCGCGGGCCCGCTCGGCGGCCTCGGCAGGGGTCAGCCCCAGCGCGCGCCAGCGCGCGACGGCGTCCTCCATGCTGATCCGACGCGCGCCAGCGCGCGACGGCGTCCTCCATGCTGATCCGACACCACACCAGGCGGTCGGGGATCTCCCCAGCCTCGTCGGCCAGGGTCGGGAGGCCGAGGGCGAGCAGCGCGAGGGCGGCCCAGGTGCAGGACGAGCTCATGGGTCCGTTGTAGCCGCGGCGCGCGCGGCGCGCCTCTCAGGGCTGGGTGCTGGGCGCGCGCCGCGGCTGGCGCGCCGCGG
>JAGQRJ010000273.1 GCA_020425635.1 Planctomycetota bacterium
CACGACCCTGATCAACCGCGCTCAGACCGAGCAGATCCTGCGCGACGAGCTCGCCCAGGCCGCGAGCGCAGGCTCGCCCCTCTCGCTCCTGCTGATCGACCTCGACGACTTCAAGCGGATCAACGACACCCACGGCCACGAAGCCGGCGATCAAGTGCTGAGGGAGGTGGCCCTGCGGCTGCGCTGCGCGCTGCGGCTCACGGACTCGGCGGGGCGCTGGGGGGGCGAGGAGTTCTTGGCGATCCTCCCCGGCACGGACGCCCGCGGTGCGTCCCAGGTTGCGGAGAAGCTCCTCCACGAGCTGAGGGCGGCCCCCATGGGCGCGCACGAACTCAGCGTCACCGCCTCGGTGGGGGTGGCGTGCTACCCCGACGACGGCCACGAGGCGGCGGAGTTGTTGGGGTGCGCGGACGAGGCGCTCTACCTCGCCAAGGCGTCAGGCAAGGACCAGCTCGCGATCTTCGACCCCGCGCGCAGCCAGCGCTCCCTCGAGCGCACCCGGAGGCTGCACTTCCTGCGCCGCCGAACTCGCGTGGCGATGGCGTGGTTGCTCTCCGACGACCACGAGCCTGCGCCGTTGCGGATCGGCTACACCTCGATCGGCCGAGACCCTGCCAGCGACCTCTGCCTGGCAGGCGACGGCGTCTCGCGCCGGCACGGGGTCGTGAAGGTCACGCCCGACGGGGAGGTCACGTATCAAGACTGCTCCCGCGCCGGAACCGCGCACAACGGGGCGCTCCTCGAGGAGCCCGTGAGGCTCTCGCTCGGTGACCGCCTGACGATCGGGCCCTACCAACTCGTCGTCGCAGCTGACCCCACCCCGCAGGTGCAGCGCGCGAGCTCCCAGCGCGCCTGAGAAATGGGGCTCGATCCCCGCGTCGCTGCGTGGCACCATCTGCGCCGACGGGGCTGGAGGACGAAGCACGTGAAGCGACTGCCAGGGATTCAACCCTCCAGGGGCTGCACCGAGCCGGCGGCGATCGCGCTAGCCGCCGCGCTCGCAGCTCGCGCCGCGACCGGGTCGGTTCGCGCGGTCTCGGTCCTCTGCGACCGCAGCACCCTCAAGAATGCACAGGCCGCGAGGATTCCGGGCACCCAGGGCCTCACGGGGGCGAAGCTCGCGGCAGCGCTAGGGGCGATCGCGGGAGACCCCGCGCGTCGCCTCGAGGCGCTCAGCGGAACCTCGCAGCGGGATGTCGAACGCGCTCAGCGGCTGATCTCAGGGGGCACGGTCCAGGTCGGCCTGCACCCACAAGCTGGGCGGACCCGGATTTGGATCGAGGCCCGCGTCGAGACCGACGCCGCGAATGCCCTGGCGAGGCTCGAGGACGCGCACACCCGGGTCGTCGCCCTCGAAGCGGACGGCGCGCGCGTGAACCCTCCCGCCTGGGCCTCCTCCTGCGGGCCGCCACTCGACCCTTCCTGGGAGGGCTACTCGCTGAGGCAGGTTCTCGCCGAGGCCGAGTGCCTCAGCGGCGAGGACGCCGAAGCGCTGCTCGCCGCGCTCCACGCGAACCTCACGGCCTGTGCCTGGAAGGGCCCCTCCGAGCGAGGCGCCGACCTTCCCACGCGCGCAGAGCTCCTGGCCGAGCGCGGATCCCTGGCGCGGATGGAGGGGTACCCAGTCACGGTGGTGACCAGCGGTTTCAGCGGGAACCAAGGCTTGGTGGCCTCGATCCCCGTGTGGATCGTGGCCGAGGAGCTGGGCGTCGCAGAGCGCGAGCTGGCGCGCGCGCTCGCGGTCAGCCACCTCGTCGGAAGCTACGTGCGCTCCTTCACCGGGGTGCTCTCGCCCCTGTGCAACGCCGTCCAGGCCGCAAGCGCGGGCGCAGCCGCCGGGTGCGCCAAGCTCCTCGGCGGCGGGGAGGGCGAGATCGAGCGCGCGGCTAAGCGCGTGCTCGCCGCGAGCGGCGGGATCGTCTGCGACGGCGCGAAGCCGGCCTGCTCCCTGAAGGTGGGTCTGGGCGCGGCCCAGGCAGTCCGAGCCGCGTCGGGGGTCATGGAGGGGACGTCGATTGAGCTGCGGGACGGCGTCGCCGCCGAGACCCTGGAGGGCACGGCCAAGAACCTCGCCCGGATCGCCTACCCAGGCATGCAGCTCGCCGACGAAGAGCTGCTCGAGGTCGTGCTCAGCAAGACGGACCTCTCGTGAGCAGGCGACACACTGAAGCGCACGTCCAGGACGTCGGCTGGCTGCGAGCGGCGGTGCTCGGCGCGAACGACGGCGTCGTCTCCGTCGCGAGCCTCGTGATCGGTGTGGCTGCGGCCGACGCCTCGCGCGGCGCGATCTTCACCGCGGGCCTCGCCGGCGTGGTCGGCGGCGCGCTGTCGATGGCCGTTGGCGAATACGTCTCCGTCAGCTCCCAGCGCGACGTCGAAGAGGCCGACCTCGCGCGCGAGCGGAAGGAGCTGCAGAAGGACCCCGAGGCCGAGCTCGTCGAGCTCGCCTCGATCCTGAGCTCCAAGGGCCTGAGCGAAGAGACCGCCCGCGCGGCCGCTCGAGAGTTCACCGAGCGGGACGCGCTCGCGGCCCACGCCTCCCTCGAGCTCAACCTCGAGCTCGACGGGCTCTCGCGTCCGCTCCAGGCGGCGGTCGTGTCCGCCGTCGCCTTCGGCCTGGGAGCCGCCTTGCCCCTGCTCTCGATCGGGGTCGCTCCCGAGTCCGCGCGGATCTGGATCACGGGGGCCGCCACCCTCCTGGCCCTCGCGGGGCTGGGCTCCTGGAGCGCCCACTTGGGGCGCGCCCCGGTGCTGCCGGCGCTGCGCCGGGTCGTCCTCGGCGGCGCGCTGGCCATGGGCCTCACGGCCGGAATCGGGCACCTGTTCGGCGTCACGACCGGCTGAAATCGCAGTGTCGCCCCCCGTGCTCCATGAGGTTCGAGCCCTCCAGGGCGCCACACCGCGCCTGGTCGACTACCTGCGGGCCCGCCTGGCCGCGGTGCCGACGCGCTACGTCGGTGAGCTCGTGACCCGCGGCGCCGTGCGCGTGAACGGCTCGCCAGGGCGGACCTACCAGCCGCTCCACGACGGCGACCAGGTCGCCCTCGACCCCGCGGCGCTCGCCGCGCTCGCGCGCGTCGGGCGCTGGGTCGCCCCCGAGCCAGGTCGCCTCGACGTGGTGCACGAGGACGAGCACTTGCTCGTGGTCTGCAAGCCCCCTGGCGTGCACGTGCACCCCCTCGGGGCCCTCCGGACCGGGACCCTGCAGAACGCGCTCGTGTATTACGCCGGCGGCCGGGCCGAGACCCCGTGGGCGGCCTGGCGCCCACGCCCAGCGCAGCGCCTCGACCGCGCCGCGAGCGGGCTCCTGGTGGTCGCCAAGCAGGAGGCGGTGGCGGCCGCGCTGGCGGAACTCCTCGCCGCGAACCGGCTCTCACGCCGCTACCTGGCCACGGTGCGTGGCGTCGTCGCCGAGCCCGCGGGGACCGTGGACGCGCCGCTGGGCCGCGACCCGACCTTCGACTACCGCCGGGCGGCGCTCCCGCTGGCCCTGGGTGGCCAGGAGGCGATCACCCACTGGCGGGTGCACGAGCGCCTCGCGGAGCGAACCCTGCTCGAGGTCACCACGGAGACGGGGCGCACGCACCAGATCCGCGCGCACCTGGCGCTGATCGGGCACCCGATCGTGGGCGACACGCTCTACTCGCACCCTCCCCCCGCGGCCGGCGCCGACCGCGGCAGCACGTCGGCCGTGCAGATCGCGCTCCACGCCGCGCACGTCGCCTTTCGCCACCCTCGCACGGGGGCTTCGCTCGCCTGCAGCGCGCCGCCCCCGGCAGGGTTCGGCCAGGTGCCCTCGGTCCCGGCCTGAGCTGGGCCTCTCGACCAGGCGCACGCCGCGTCAGTTGATGGTGGCTCCGAGCACGACGCACTCCGGGAGCGCCGCCCGCAGGCCGCTCTGCGCCAAGGTTTCGGCGCTGACCTTGCGACAATGACCGAGTCCGAGGAAGCGCAGGCCGCGGAACGCCTTCAGGGCGCGGAGCTCCTTGGAGCCGAGCCAGGGGCTGTAGTGCAGGTGGAGCTCCCTCAGCTCGGTGAGCCGCAGAGCGAGCCCCAGCAAGGCGTCGACGTCGAGGCGCCTGCAGTAAGAGAGGTTGAGATGAGTGACCGAAGAAGGCACGAGCCCGAGTTCGACGGCGGTGAGACGGTCGTAGCCGGCCAGGCCCAGGTGCGTCAGGTCGGGTAACTTGGCTGCGTGCCCGAGCGCGTCGCTGAGCTTCAGGTGCGGCATGCGCCACAGGTCGAGAGCCTGCAAGCCAGCCGGGAGCCCCGCGACCGACGTGAGCTTGGTCTGGCCCAGGGCCAGGTAACGAAAGCTGCGCCCGCTCAGCAACGGGAGTTGATCGTCTCGAAGGTGCCGCCGGGTGAGGCTCAGGCCGGGAACCCCCGCCTGCTCGAGCTCGTCCAGGAGCTTGCCCAGGGACTTGAGCCCGCCGTTCGGCCGCGCCCACCACAGCAGGCACTCGGGGACCTCGACCGCCCGCGGGGTCGAGCCCAGCTCAACCTCGTGGGCCCACAGCCAGAAGTCGCCGCGGCCAACGTCCTGGAGCGCCGTCGGGACGATGGCCGAGACCGTGTAGCCGCGCCGGCTCTTGAACACCGTGGCCGGGCAGCGCCGCCGATCGAGGAGCTCGCCGAGTCGGCCCCCGTGGCGACGGACGGCGTGAATCAGCCGCTCCAGGACCGCCTGGTCCCGGGTCGACTCCCACTCCGCCTGCAGCCTCCGTACATTCTCGTCGGTCACGACGCATCAGCATACGTCGTCAGCAATTGCGCGAGGGCTCCACGGAACCCGCCCGGGAGGGCGATCCGCACGATCCGCACCAAACCAGGGGGCGAAGGGACGCCAGGGCCTTCTGTCCCGAGCGGCCGGAGCGGTTACCCTCCTCGGGCGCGCCTCGGCCTGGGCGCAGCCGGCGCGCGCGAGGGATCATGTTCGGAGCCTGGCGACGCTGGAGACGACGCAGAGTCCGCGAGCGCCCCTTCCCCGCCGCCTGGCGCGAGCACCTCGTCGAGCGCGTCCCGCTCTACCAGGAGCTCGACGACGCGGAGCGCGCCGAGCTCGAGGGGCACGTGCAGGTGCTGCTCGCGGAGAAGCACTTCGAGGGCTGCGACGGCCTCGAGATCACCGACGAGGTCCGGGTCACGATCGCCGGACACGCGGCGCTGCTCTTGCTCCACCGCGACACCGACTACTTCTCGCGGCTGCAGACCGTGCTCGTCTACCCGCGCGGCTACCACGCCCACGGGGAGGAGCGGCTCCCCGACGGGACCGTGGTCGAGGGCAAGCGCGGACGCCTGGGCGAGTCGTGGACCGGGGGCGTGGTGGTCCTCTCCTGGGCCGACCTGCTGGGCGGCGCGCAGAACCCCCGCGACGGCCAGAACGTGGCCCTGCACGAGTTCGCCCACCAGCTCGACCAGGAGGACGGGCAGGCCGACGGCGCGCCCGTCCTCGAGGGAGGCCGCCGCGCCTACGCCGCCTGGGCGCACGCCCTGGCGCCCGAGTTCGAGCGCCTGCAGGCCCGGGTGCAGAAGGGCCGCCGCACCGACCTCGACGCCTACGGGGCCACGAACCCCGCCGAGTTCTTCGCGGTCGTGACCGAGGCCTTCTTCGAGCGGCCCGAGAAGCTGGAGAAGCGTCACCCCGAGCTCTACGCCGCGCTGGCGGAGTTCTACGTCCAGGACCCCGCCGCCCGCCGCCGCGCGCGCCGGGGCCGCGAGTGAGCGCCGCTGCGTAGGCACCCGGAGCCGCAGACAGGCCCTGGGCGCCCTGGCGTCTCCTGAACGACGGGCCGCGCCATCGGTTCACGGCCTCTTGCGCTGAAAGGACTTGTCGTGATCTTCGCCTTCTGTCGGGACTCCCTGGACCCCACCCACCCCGAGCGAGACTTCGCGCGCGAGGTCGACGCGGCCCGCGCCTGCGGGGCCGAGGTGGTCTTGCTCGACCACGACGCGGCGGCCCAGGGCGACCCTCAGCAGGCAGCAGCCGGGGTCGCGACCCGGGCGGCCTCGACGCCGGCGGTCTACAGGGGCTGGATGCTCACCCCGCCGCGCTACGCAGGGCTCTACCGCGAACTAGCAGGGCGGCGGGTCAAGCTGATCAACGACGCCGCGGCCTACCGCCGCTGCCACTACCTTCCGGACTCCTATCCGGCGATCGCCGGGCACACCCCGCGCTCGGTGTGGGTCCACCGCTCGGAGGGCTTCGAGCTGGACACGCTCATGCAGCGCCTCGAGGTCTTTGGGGACCGACCCTTGATCCTCAAGGACTACGTCAAGTCCTTGAAGCACGCCTGGGACGAGGCGTGCTTCATTCCCTCGGCAAGCGACGCGGGGCATGTGAACCGCGTCGTCGAGGCCTTCCTCGAGTGGCAAGGCGAGGACCTCAACGAGGGGCTCGTGTTCCGCGAGTTCGTCGAGCTCGCGAGCGTCGGGGTCCACCCCAAGAGCGGCATGCCCCTCGCCGAGGAGTACCGCGCGGTCGTCCTCGACGGGCGAGTCCTCCAGGTGGTCCCCTACTGGGACGCCGAGTCCTACGCGGGAGCGACACCGCCGCCCGGGGAGTGGCTGAGCGCGGTCGCCGCGGGGGTGCAGAGTCGCTTCTTCACCCTCGACGTCGCGCGGCTGAAGTCCGGCGGGTGGATCGTCGTCGAGCTGGGAGACGGGCAAGTCGCGGGGCTCCCCGACCACGCCGACGTCGAGGCGCTGATCCAGGCCCTCGCTCAGGGGGCCTGAACCCTGCGTCTTAGCAGCTCGGAACGGAACGGGATAGAGTGCGGCAGCGAGGAGCCCAGCCTGAGCGACTACATCGACCTGACGCCCAAGTGCAAATGCGGGTTCGCCTACAACCTGCCCGACGCCACGGCCTGCAAGCAGTGCGGCGCGCCCTACCCGCCGGCCGGGAGCAAGGCGGGGCTCGCCAAAGCCCGCGCCCTGCGCGGCGACGCACCCGCGGCCAGCTCCGCGCGGAGCACCGGGGCCCTCAGCCGGCGCCACGTGTTCGTCGCCGCTGGCGCCGAGCACGCGCTCACGGTCGGCGAGGTCTTCACCGCGGGGCGGAGCCCCGACTGCACGCTGACCATTCCGTCGCAGCGCGTCTCGCGCAAGCACATGGAGGTGTTTTGGCGCTCAGGGTTTCCCGTGGTCAAGAACGTGAGCTCGGTCAACGCGATCAAGGTCAACGGGCGCTCGATCAAGGAGCACGAGCTGCGCGACGGAGACGAAGTCGAGGTCGGCCCCTACGTCGTGACCTACCGCCTGCTGCGTCCCGACCAGGACGCGAGCGCGCCGATCGACGACCAGGCCCAAACCCTGGTCGCCGAGAGCGAGGCCCTCGCCGGAAACCTCAGTCAGTTCAGCCTGTTCGAGCTCCTCGGCACCTTCGAGCGCCAGGAGAAGAGCGGCACGATCGCGATCTCGACCGACGAGGAAGACGGCCAGATCGTGATCGACAAGGGCAGCTTCGTAAGCGCGAGCTTCGAGAACCAAACCGGTGAAGACGCGGTGCTCGCCATGCTCGCCCTCGACGAAGGTCTGTTCTCGATCACCAAGGGCGCGAAGGCGGCCCCCATGAAGATCATGCGCAGCTTCGACTACCACGCCGCGGGGCCCGGCGGCGGCAAGCGCGACCTCAAGCGGATCAAGATCTCTCAGCTGCTCGAGCGCGCCAAGCGCGCC
>JAGQRJ010000274.1 GCA_020425635.1 Planctomycetota bacterium
CCTCGGCCACGGGGTCGCTGGCCCGGGTCGCGATCGCGTCGAGCATGGGCCGCGAGAGGGTCTCGCCCAGGCAGCAGGCGACCAGGATCGCGCGCGCCGCCCAGGCCTGAAGCGGCTCGCGCTCGACGGTCGAGGGCGGCGCCGGCCAGGGGGTCGTCGGGGTCGGGAAGCGCAGGGTGTGCGCGGAGGCGTCGGGGTCGCAGGCCAGCGCCAGGGCCGCGCAGAGCTCCGCGTGGCGGACCTCATCGGTGATCAAGCGCGCGAGCGCGCCCAGGAGCGGGAGCCCGACCCTGGCTGTGGCCAGGGTGTGCGCGAGCTGGGTGAACTGGTGCACCGAGCCATACTCCGCGCGCGCGCGCGCCGCCCATTGCACCGCCGCGGCCCGCCGCAGCTCGAGGGGGTAGCGCGCGCGCTCGAAGCTGGCGACGTCGGGCCACGGGTCGCGGCGGACCTGGGCGCGGTGCATGGCGTCGAGCGCGCCCGGTCCGGCGTGGAGGAGGTCGCTGAGCGCGAGGGAGCTCACTTGTCCGTGCTGGGATCCTCGGGCGGGGCGGGGGCGGGACCCGGGTTGACGTGAATGTCCTCCTCCGGCTTCTCCGGCGGCACGGGCTCTGGGTCTTGCTCGGGGCCAGGGTTGGTCTTGATCGGCGGGCCCGGGTCGTCGACGGGCGGGGGGACGTCCTCCGGCCCCGGGTTGGCGGTGGGGATCGGGTCGTCGTCGGTGGGCGGAGTCTTGGGCGGGGGCTCGGGCCCCGGGTTGACGGTCGGCGGCGGGTCCGAGGGGCAGCCGGTGGTCAGGATCGCGGGCGTGACCAGCGCGCTCGAGATCGCGAAGCGCAGGATCCGCTGCCGGGCAGTGGTCGGTTTACGAGGATCGCTCACGGGGCCTCCTGGGGTTGAACCGCGTGGTTCGACGAGGGCCGAACGCAAACGGTTCCCGATCTGGTTCGTATAAGGTGACGGGTGTGCAGGCGCCGCGCCAGGACCCTGGTGCGACCCGCGCGCTCGCCCCTTGGAGGCCTCCATGTCGGTTTCACCGCGCGTCCTCGCCTGCGCCCTCCTGGGGCTCGCCCCCGCGCTCGCCCAGGAGCTCTCCCCCGAGACGGCCGCGCGCTGGCTGCAAGACGGCGCGATCGAGCCGGCGGCGGCGGTCGAGGCCTGGACTCAGGCGAAGCTCGAGCCCGAAGAGGCGCTGAAGCTCGTGCAGGAGCTCGCGCCCGACGCGAGCAAGGCCCTCGCCCCGGGGACGCACACGGTAGAACTCCGCGACCGCGCAGATCGCGCCAGCGAGTGCTACGTGTTCGTGCCGCCCGAGCCGCGCGAAGACGGGTCCTATCGGGTGGCGATCTTCTTGCACGGGATCGGCGGCAACTCCGAGGAGTCGTTTCGCGCCGGGGTGAAAATGGCGCCCGAGCACACGATCGTGGTCGGGCCGAGCTCGATCCGCCCCCCGGACGACGAGCCCTACGAGGACCTGCGCACGGCCAACCGGTTCGGGGTCGACGTCATGAAGCGCTTCAAGACCTGGTGGCGCTACCAGCCCGACGCGTTCCCGCTCCAGGCGCTGCGCTTCGTGCGCGCGCGCTTCAAGGTCGACCACGACGCGGTGATCCTCGCCGGCTACAGCATGGGGGGCTTCGGCACCTGGAACCTCGGCCTGCGCTACCACGACCGCTTCGCCGCGATCGCGCCCATGGCCGGAGGGATCTCCCGCGAGGAGTTCGCCCTCGGCTCGGACGAGCTCTCGCGCAGCCTGCTCGGCAACCTGCGCGGCATGCCGGTCTGGTTCTTGCACGGGGACCAGGACGAGGTCGTCCCGGTGAAGTTCGACCAGAAGACTGCCAAGGAGCTGAAGCAGGCGCAGATCCCCTTCACCTACCACGAGGTCAAGGACGGCAAGCACGTGCTGCGCGACTTCCTCGCCGGCAACGCGCTGACCGACGAGCTGCGCGAGTGGATGGCCACCCAGCGGCGCGACGCCCACCCGCGGCGCGTCGAGCACAACGCGATCGGGGCCTACCACGGCGGGGCCTACTGGGTGCGGCTCGACGAGGTCGACGAGCGCGCGCGGATCCTGGCCGTGGCGAAGAAGTCCAAGGTGCAGGTGTTGGTCGAGGGGGTGCGCCGGTTCACCTTGTTCCTCGACCCCGAGGTCGTCGACGCCAAGCGGTCGATCACGGTCCTGGTCAACGGACACAAGGTCGCGCGGACCAAGGTCAAGCCGAGCCTGGAAGCGGTCGCGGAGAGCCTCGCCCGCGCGGGAGACCCGACGCTGACCTACGCCCGGGCGTTGACGATCGAGGTCCCCGACGACCTCCCGCCCGTGCCCGACGAGGCGTGGGTCGCCGCGCGCAAGTAGGGCCTTGGGGCTTCAGCCTGGCGCGGGTTCGTGGTCTGCTGCCCGGGTGCTGCACCTGGCCTACAGTCCGCTCTACTCCGAGGGGATCTCACCCGACGCGCGCTTCCCTCGCGCGCGCTACGCGCGGGTGCGCGAACGCCTCGAGCCCGCGCGCGCGGCGGGCCGGATCGCCTTCCATGAGCCCGAGCCGATCGACGCCGCCGACCTCTGGCGGGCGCACGACGTGGACTACGTGCGCGCGTTCCTCGAGGGCACGCTGCCCGCGCGCGAGGTGCGCCGGATCGGGATTCGCCCCTGGACCGCGTCCTTCGTCGAGCGTGTGCTGCGCTTGACCGGGGGCACCCTCAGCGCCCTGCAGGCGCTCGCGCGCGGCGCGCGGATCGCGGGCAACGTCGCCGGGGGAACCCACCACGCCCACCACGCCCAGGGCGGCGGCTACTGCGTGTTCAACGATCTGGCGATCGCGGCGCGGGTGGCCCTCGACGAGCTCGGCTGGGGGCGGGTGCTGGTCGTCGACCTCGACGTGCACCACGGCGACGGCACCGCGGCCCTGTTCGCCGACGAGCCGCGGGTCCACACGCTCTCCTTCCACGCGCGCCTGAATTTCCCGCGAGACAAGCCGCCGAGCGACCGCGACGTGGCCTTCGAGGACGGGACCCGCGACGCCGAATACCTCGCCGCCCTCGAGCTCGAGCTGCCGCGGGCCCTGGAGGCGTCGCGCCCCGACCTGATCCTGTTCCAGGCCGGCGTCGACGCGCTGGAGGCCGACTCCCTCGGACGCCTGAGCCTCACGCGCCTGGGGCTCCAGGCGCGCAATCGGCTCGTGTTCGCCGCGGCGGCCGAGGCGGGCTGTCCGCTGCTCCTGACCATGGGCGGGGGCTACGGCAAGCCGCTGGAGGCCTCGCTCGAGGCCCACGCCGACCTGTTCCTCGCGGCGAGCGAGGTCGCCGCCCAGGCCTGAGCGGGCGTACACGACGACGCCCGCCGCGCGGGCGCGGCGGGCGTTCTCGGTCGCGAGGGGCCTACTTGGCCCGCGACTCGACCTCGAGCAGGTGGTAACCGAACTGGGTCTTGACCACGTCCGAGACCTGGCCGATCGGGAGGTCGCCGAACACGACCGCGTCGAACTCCGGCACCATGGCGCCCTGGCCGAACTCGCCGAGGGAGCCGCCCTTCTTGCCCGAGGGGCAGGAGGAGTGCTGCTTGGCGAGCTCGCCGAAGTCGGCGCCGCCTTCGATCTGCTGCTTGAGCTGGAGGGCCTTGGCCTCCGAGTCGACCAGAATGTGCCGTGCGCGTGCGCGAGCCATGGTGTCCTTCTTCCTGGGTGGGTGTCGGTGAGCGCCGAGCTTAACCGCCCGCGAGGGTCGACGAAACCGGGGGCCTGGCCGGTCGGGCCCGCTCGCGAGTTTCGCTGACAGCCCCCGCCCGCCGCCCCGTCAAGCGAGACCCCCTGCACCCTGAGGCCCCATGCCCGCCCTGCTCCCAGCGATCGAGGACACCGAGGTTCGCGACGCCGTCTCCCCCGAGCTCTGGCGCCGCGTCGCAGGGCAGATCGCTGCGCGCCATGGGCTGCGCGGGGTGCCCGAGCCCTACCCCACCGGGAGCGACCTCGTGTGCCGCGTCGGCGAGGCCGTGATCAAGCTCACGACCCCGGGCTGGGCCCACCAGCTCGAGGTCGAGGGCGCGCTGCAGCGGCACCTCGCGGGCCGGCTCCCGTATGCGGTGCCCGCGCTCCTCGCCGAGGGGAGCTTCGAAGGCTGGCCCTACCTCGTCATGAGCCGGCTGTCGGGCGCGCCCCTGGGGCAGGTGTGGGAGGAACTCGACGCGCGGGCGCGCCTGCGCCTCGCCGCGCGGCTGGGCGAGGCCACGGCGGCGCTGCACGCGGTCGAGGCTCCCCAGCTCCCTGGCCCGAGCTGGGGCGGCTTCCGCCGTCGACTGCGCCTGGACCTCGAGGCGCGCTACCTCGCGCGCGGGCTCGCCCCCGAGTGGGCCGCGCAGCTCGAGCCCTTCGTGCGCTCGGTCGAGCCCTTCCCGGGCTGCGGGCTGGTGCTGCTGCACACCGAGCTCCTCGGCGAGCACGTGCTCCTGCGCGAGACGCCGCGGGGCTGGGACGTGGACGGACTGATCGACCTCGCCGACGGCCGCGCGGGCGACGCCGAATACGACTTCGTCGCGCCGGTCGAGTTCGTGTTCAAGGGCCAGCGCGGCTGCCTGCGCGCGTTCATCGAGGGCTACGGCTACCCCGCGGAGTCCCTGGGCGCGGCCACCCAGCGCAGACTCTGCGCCTGGGGGCTGCTGCACCGCTACGGGAGCGTGCGGCGCATGCTCGACGCGGTGGGGCCGCCGGCGCCGGAGACCCTCGATCAGCTCGCGCTCCGGCTCTACGCGCTCTAGGCCTGGTATCCTCGCCGGCCGGGGAGGACGAGTGCTCGGGAGCGTGCTGCTCTACGCCGTGGTCGCCCTGGTCTCCACGGCCGTGATCTGGGTCGGGAGCGCCCTGCTCGAGCGCTCGGCCGACCGGCTGTCGCGCTACTACCAGCTCCCCGAGATCGTGCAGGGCGCCGTGGTCGTCGCGGTCGGGTCGAGCTTCCCCGAGCTCTCGACGACCGTGCTCTCGACCCTGGTTCACGGCGAGTTCGAGCTCGGGCTCTCGGCGATCGTCGGCTCGGCGATCTTCAACATCCTCGTGATCCCGGGGCTCTCGGGGCTCGCCGTGCCGAACGGACTGAGCGCCAACCGCGACGTGGTCTACAAGGAGGCGCAGTTCTACATGATCGCCGTGGCGGTCTTGCTGCTGACGTTCTCCTTCGGCGCGATCTACCACCCGGTGGGGCCGGGGCCGGGCGGGGGAGGGGCGATCCAGGGCGAGGTCGGGCGCGTGCTGGCGCTGATCCCGATCGGGGCCTACGGGCTCTATATCTTCCTCCAATACCAGGACACCAAGGACTACGACGCGCCGCCGGTGGAGATCTCGATCCACCCCTTGAAGGAGTGGGGGATCCTGCTGTTCAGCCTCGTGATCATTCTCGCGGGCGTCGAGGGCCTGGTGCGCTCCGCGGTCGAGTTCGGCGCGCTGTTCGAGACCCCGACCTTCTTGTGGGGGATCACCGTCGTGGCCGCGGGGACGTCGGTCCCCGACGCCTTCGTCAGCATTCGCGCGGCCCGGGCCGGGCACGCGACCACGAGCCTGGCCAACGTGTTCGGCTCGAACGTGTTCGACCTCCTGATCGCGATCCCGGCCGGGATCCTGATCGCGGGGAGCGTCGTCGTGAACTACTCGATCGCGGCTCCCATGCTCGGCGTGCTGACCCTCGGCACGGTGATCCTGTTCGTCATGCTGCGCACCGGCCTCTCGCTCTCGCGCCGGGAGTCCGCCGCGCTGCTCGCGCTCTACGCCCTGTTCGTGGTCTGGATCTCGGCCGAGTCGGCGGGCTGGATCGACCTCGTCCCGAGCCTCCCGCCCGAGGTCGGCGAGGCGCACTGAGCTGCGCGCTGCCCTGCAGTAGGAACGTTCCGGTGCGCCGCGCGCCGAGGCGCTGGGGACACGAAACTGACCCCCGCAGCTCCCTAAGTCCTTCCCTCGCAGAGGTGGCCTGCCGGCTGCTCTGGAGCCCGGGCGAGTGGAGGTCGCATGAGTCGCAGCGGGCGAGTGCCGGTGGCGTTGGTTCTGGGCGTGCTCGTCCTCGGCCTGGGGCTCGCGCCCCCCGCGGCGGCGCAGGGCGGGCCGAGCGCGCGCCAGGCGCCGACCCTCGAGCGCGGCGCCCGGGGAGCCGCGGTGCGCCAGCTCCAGGCGCGGCTGGCCGAGCTCGGCTACCCGCTGGAGGTCGACGGCGCGTTCGGCCCGGGGACCGAGGCCGCGGTGCGGGCCTTTCAGCGCGATCAGCGGATCCAGGTCGACGGCCAAGTCGGCCCCGAGACCCGCGGAC
>JAGQRJ010000275.1 GCA_020425635.1 Planctomycetota bacterium
GGCGGGACGGGACGGACGTGGGACGGGTCGGGCGGGTCGGGCGGGTCGGGACGGACGGGACGGACGGGCAGGACAGGACGCGCCCAGCAGGGACGGGTCGGGCGGGACGGGACGGACGGGACGGGTCGGGTAGGACAGGACGAGCCCAACACGGGTCGGCCTAGTCTTGCAGGAGCCCGCGCATGGCGTCGGGGAGGGGGACCGAGCCGCCGTGGGCGAAGTCGATCCACACGACGACCGACTCGCCGGTGCAGACGGGGTCGGGCTCGGGGTCACCGTCGGCGGTGAGTCGCCGCAAATCGTAGGTCAGCGTGAAGCTCGTTCGCCCCACCTTGGAGCAGCGGACCTCGATCGCGAGGGTCGCGGGAAAGGTCAGCTGCTGCTTGAAGGTGCAGCTCGCAGTGACGACGACCGGCCCGAGGTCGCCTGCGTAGTCGGCGAGCTTCAGTCGGTCGAACAGACCCATGCGCGCGCTCTCGCAGTAGGTGAAGTAGACCGCGTTGTTGACGTGGCCGAGGGAGTCCATGTCGCTCCAGCGCAAGGGGACGCGCTCGACGTGCAGCGGCGGGGACGCGGGTTCACTCATGGGTGCCTCCAGGACCGAATTCCGGCGACGGGTATACCACCTGCCCGCAGGGTTGCCTCATGGCGTCTCGCGCCCGTGTCCGTGGTTCGCTACCTTGGGGCCCCGACGGAGGCCCGGACGAGCGCGTGCGCACCAGCCTGATCTTGATCCGCCACGGCGAGACCGAATGGAACCGTGAGGGGCGCCTCCAGGGTCACCACGACGTGGCCTTGAGCGACGTCGGCCACAGCCAAGCCTTGAGCCTCGCCCAGCGCCTGCACAAGGAGCTCGGCCGACGCGAGGTCTTGATCGTGACCAGCGACCTGCTCCGTGCGCGTCAGACCGCCGCGCCGCTGGTCGAACGGCTCAACGCGAGCGTGCTCGGGGCGGCTTACCTTCGCGAGCGCTGCTTCGGGGTGGCCGAGGGCCACACCTGGGAAGAGCTACGCCAGCGCTACCCGAAGGAGACCGCGGCGCACCGCTCGGGGCGCGACAAGGACGCCTACCCCGACTGCGAGCCGGTGGCCGAGTTCCGCAAACGCGTGCTCGCGGGGCTGCGGCGGATCCGACGCCTGGCCGACGGACGCCTCGCGCTCGCGGTGACCCACGGCGGCGCGATCAAGGTCGTGCTGAAGGAGATCCTCGGGCCGAAGACCTTCATGATTCCGAACACCGCGGTGTTCCGGCTGGCCTACGAAGACCGTCGTTGGCACCTCGTCCACGAGTGAGTCGCCAGGGGCGCTGCCTTGGGTCATGCGGCGACGTGCCGCTCAAAACACCCCTGGGATCAGGCGTTTGCGGTCGGCCATGGCGGCGACCCAGGCGGGGTCCTGAGCCAGGGTCTGCTCCTCCGTGCGGATCCGCAGGGCGAGCACGAGCGCGTTGAGCGCGCTCAAGGCGACGGCCGAGATCCAGGCGGTGTGCAGGAGCGGGATCGCAGCCAGCTCGAGGATCACGACGAGGTAGTTCGGGTGCCGGATCCAGGCGTAGGGCCCGCGGGTCACCACCGCGCGGGGCGCCAACACGCGCACGTTCCAGGCGCGCCCGAGGGTGCGCAGTGTCCACACCCGCAGCGCCGTTGCCAGCGCGAGCACCGCGCCGGCGCTGGCCGCGAGCGCCGGGACGAAAGGGCGCGCGAGGAGGACGACCTCTGCCAGGGGGCCTACGAGGAGCCCCGTGTGCAGCGCGACCATGAGCGGGAACACGAAGGGCTCCGCGACCGGAGGTGCGTCCGCGACGGCGCGGCGGCGCGCGGAGACGACTAGCTCGGCGAGGCGCACGACGGCCACGACGCCGATCAGCGCGGCGAAGGCGATCACGCTTGCTTGCACCGACTGCGCTCCCTTCTCGGTTGAAACACCTAAGCCTCGCGCCCTTCACAGGCCCCCCTAAGATACGAGCTGACGCGAGGATTCCCGCGTCGCGCCAGGAGCTCCCCTGATCTCGCCCGCCGACCCTCCCGCGCCCACCCACGACGTGCTCGTGGTCGGGGCTGGCCCCGCCGGCGCCTCCCTCGCGCTGCGCCTGGCCCGGGCAGGCCGGACCTGCGCCTTGATCGACGGGGCGAGCTTCCCGCGGAGCAAGGTGTGCGGCGAGGGGGTCATGCCGGCGGGTGCCGCAGCGCTCGACGAGCTGGGTCTGCTCTCGGAGCTCGCGCCTCAGGGGCAGCGCTTCCGCGGTGTGCGCTACCACCTGCCCGACGGCAGCCAAGCCGCCGGCAGCTTCCCAGGCGCGGCCTGCGGGCTGGGGATCGCGCGCAGCGTGCTCGACGCCGCGCTCGTGGCGGCGGCGCGCAGCGAAGCGAACGTCGAGCTCTGCCTCGGGAGCTGGGTCCAGGAGCTGGAGCGCGACGCGCGCGGGGTCACGCTGCGCGTCGGCGGAGCGACGCTGCGGGCGCCGCTCGTGGTCGGCGCCGACGGGGGGCGGAGCTTCGTGCGCCGCGCGACCGGGCTCGAGCTGACCCCGCCGCGTCGGGAGCGCTTCGGGGTCGGGGTGCACGTCGAGCAC
>JAGQRJ010000276.1 GCA_020425635.1 Planctomycetota bacterium
CTCAAGGACCAGGCCTTCCGCGGGATCCCGATCAAGGTCCAGATCCCGATCCGCAAGCTCGTCGCCTTCGACACGGCTCGCTGGCGCTGGCTGTGGAGCCACGACCAGGTGCTGCGCGGGACGAAGCAGGCCGACTGGAGCTTTCCCACCGCCCCGGTGATCCACGAGGGCGTGATGTACACCTCGGCCTTCTCGATCGAGGGCTGGATCAACTGCTACGTGGCCGCCTACGAGGTCGACAGCGGCGCGCCCCTGTGGTCGACCTGGATCGCGAGCGGGCAGGTCGAGCAGACCATGTTCGGCGAGCAGGCGACCGAGCCGCTGTGCGTGCCGGTGGCCGCCGCCAACGGGGTGATCTACTGGTCGACCTCCTTCGGCTGCGTCTGCGCGGTCGACGCCGACACCGGGCGCCCGCTGTGGGTCGCGGAGTACGACCAGATCGAGGTCCGGGCGCCGCAGGGCTATTACGCCAGCCCGCGGCTGATCACCTGGGAGAGCAACCCCCCGGTCGTCGAGTCGGGCGTCGCGGTGGTCGCCCCCATGGACTCGAACAGCTTCTACGGCTTCGACATCGAGACCGGCGAGTCCTGGCGCCAGCCGCAGCGGCCCTCGGGGGTCAACGCCGACATGAAGTACATCCAGGGGGCCAGCGACGGCCGCGTGGTGCTGGCCGGGGGCAACCTCGTCAAGTGCATCGACGTCGAGACCGGCAAGCTCCTGTGGTATGGCCAGCTCGTGGGCAAGGTCGTGACCGGGCGCGGGTTCATCGCCCAGGACACGGTCTTCGTCCCCTGCGAGGACCAGATCAAGGTCTTCTCGCTCTCGAGCGGCAAACCCCTGGCGACGATCCCCGCCGAGGTCACCGGCAACCTCTCCGTGTGCGGCGAAAACATCATCGCGCTGCGTGCCGACGGGCACCTCGCGGTCTATCAGAATCGAGGCTTCCGTGAATACCAGCGGCGCTAGCCCCTCCCCCCGCCCCTTGGCGCTGACCGCCTGCGCCCTGCTCCTCGGCGTGTGCGGCGCGCCCTCGGCCCAGGCCCAGGGCCGCGACGAACGGCAGGTGCGACGCAAGGCGATCGAGCTCGACGCGCGCACCCAGGGGAGCATCAAGCGCGCCCTCGACTACCTCAGCCGTCACCAGGACGCCAAGTCGGGCGCCTACGTCGACGGGATCGGGCGCAAGGTCAACCACCAGTACATGCACGAAGACGGCAAGCACGTCGGCGTCACCGCGCTGGCCGGCATGGCCTTCCTCTCCTACGGCAGCACCCCGGGTCGCGGCCCCTACGGACAAAACGTGAGCCGCTGCGTCGACTTCGTGCGCAGCTGCGTGAACCCTCAGGGGTTCATCACCAACGAAGGCTCGCGGATGTACAGCCACGCCTTCGCCACGCTGTTCCTGGCCGAGGTCTACGGCATGGCCCCCGCCGAGGGCGTGCGCGAGTCGCTGCGCAAGGCGGCCCAGCAGATCGTGAATTCGCAAAACGAGCAGGGAGGCTGGCGCTACCTGCCCGGCGCCAAGGACTCGGACATCTCGATCACGGTGTGCCAGGTGCAAGCCCTGCGCGCGGCGAACAACGTCGGGATCCACGTGCCCAAGGGCGCGATCCAGCACGCGATCGACTACGTCAAGCGCAGCTACATCGCCAAGGCGACCAACTTCCGCCAGCAGCCCGGCGGCTTCTGGTACCAGGTCTACGAGAACTATCCGCTGCGCCCCTCGCGGACCTCCTTCGCGCTGACCGCCGCCGGCGTGACCGCCCTCTACGGAGCGGGCGAGTATCAGGGCCCCGAGATCCAAGGCGGCCTGCGCTACCTGTTCGACCCGACCAACCGCCCGCCGCGCTCGGGCATGGACAACAGCTTCGACTTCTACTACGGCCACTACTACGCCATGCAGGCGTTCTTCCAGGCAGGCGAGCCCTACTGGTCGCAGTGGTATCCCTCCGTCCGCGACGAGATCTTGAGCAAGCAGAACGCCGATGGCAGCTGGGAAGACGCCGTCGGTCCCAAGTACGCCACCGCCATGGCCTGCGTGATCCTGCAGATCCCGTCGCGCTACCTCCCGATCTTCGAGCGATAAGCCGTGAGCACAGCCACCCTCGTCCCCCCTCCGATCCGCACCAAGCTCTCCGGCGCCCGCCGGAGGCTGCGCCTGGTCGACTACGCCCTCTGCGGGGCCCGGATCGTGCTCGCCCTGGCGACCGCGTCGATCACGGTCTTGCTGCTCGACTACCTGCTCGAGCCGCCGCTGGCGGTGATCCGCTCGTTCGCGCTGTTCACGACCATGGTCGCGGCCGCGGTCTCGACGGTGTTCGCGTCGCGCGCCCTGCGCCGCAGCCTGAGCGACGACGACGTCGCGCTCCTCGTCGAGAACGAGTTCCCCGAGCTCAAGAACGGCCTCGTGAGCGCGGTGCAGCTCTCGCGTGAGGCCGACCGCGACGACGCCTACACCAGCCCGCTCCTGATCCGTTCGACGATCGAGCGCACCGCCGAACAGATCCAGCCCCTCGACTTCGGGCGGGTGGTGCGCACGGGACCCCTGGTGCCGCTGTGGATCCTGATCGCCGCGCTCGGCGTCATGTTCGGCTTTGGGCTGACCAAAGACGGCCCGCGGACCTACGCCTCGATCTGCTTCCAGCGCGTGGTCCTCGGCGCGGACCTGGCCTACCCCAAGCTGATCGCGATCGAGGTCGGCACGAACGTGATCGCCGGCGTGCGCTGGTCCGCCGCCGCGGACGGCCGCGGGATCGTCGACGAGAGCGAGCTCGAGGAGCTCCAGGCCGGCGACATCGTGCTCGCGCTCAACGGCACCGGCGTCGACTCCTACGACACCTTCACCGCGAACCTCGCCGCGCTCGCGCCGGGCAGCGACGCGGTCCTCGAGCTCCTCCGCGGAGCAGAGAAGGTCACCGTCACGCGCCCGGTCGCGGTGCAGATCCCCGAGGCCGTGGCCAAGGGCGACAACCTCCGGATCGACATTCGGATCCGCGGCCGCGAGGCCGAGCGCCTCGTGCTCAAGACCCTGTTCGAGGACGAGACCGAGGAGCGCCGCGAGCTGAGCCCGCTGGCCCCGCAGCGCTTCCGCAAGAGCTACGAGAACGTGACCCAGGCGTTCAAGTTCTACGTGCGCTCGGACGCCTACGACGTGCAGACGCCGGTCTACACCGTCAACGTCGTTCAGCGTCCGCGGATCGAGCTCTACGACTTCGCGCTCAGCTACCCGGACTACACCGGGAAGCGCGACGAGACGATCGCCCAGCCCGACCTGCGCGTGCCCGTGGGCACCCAGGTGCACTACCTGGTGGTCAGCAACAAGCCCCTGACCCAGGCGCGGCTGGTGTTCGAGTACGAGCACCTGGTCGAGGACGCCGAGACCAAGCGCACCCGGCGCCAGATCGCCCGCGAGTCGGGTCCGCCCCCGGTCCGCCTCGACGCGCTAAGCGCCGACGAGCGCGCGGGAGAGTACGCAGCGGTCGTCGCCGCCGCCGCCGCCCGCGGGGTCGACACCGACGAGTATGCCGGGCGGGTGTGGGTCGGCGCGTTCCGCGTCGACCGGAGCACCAAGTTCCGCTACACCCTGCGCTCGGAAGAGGGCTACCGCTCAGGCGCCAAGCCGGTGGTGTTCTCGGTGCAGGCGGTCCAGGACCGGGCGCCGATCGTCTCGATCCCGGTCCCCGGACGCCGCAAGCAGGTGACCCCGCAGGCCAAGGTCGAGCTGAAGATCACCGCCCGCGACGACTACGGGATCGAGGCCCTCGAGCTGCGCTTCCAGCCCGAGATCCCCGGTGAGACCGCGCCCGCCGAGCAGCGCGTCGAGTTGACCGAGTTCCAGGTCGGCGCGGACAGCGTCGAACTCGGCTACACGCTCAACCTCGCCGATCTGCGCATGCGCCCCGGCGAGAGCCTGAAGTACAAGGCCGTCGCCTTCGACAAGAACGTGATCCCCGAGAAGCGCGCGAGCGAGTCGCGGACCTACGAGCTCGTGATCGTCAAGCGCGAAGACCTCGAGCGGATCCTGCAAGACCGGCTGACGGGCCTCAAGGACCGCCTGGAGTCTGCCGAGCGCGACCAGCAAGCAGCCAAGGAGCTGTCCGAGGCCTTCGTCGGGGACATGGGGCCCAAGAACGTGTTGAGCGAAGAGGACAAGCGCCGGCTGCAGGAGATGTCCTACGCGCAGAAGCGCGTCACCCAGGGCCTGACCGAGATCCGCAAGCAGCTGGACGAGATCGCCCAGGAGCGCGACCTGAACCGCCTCGAGGACGAAGACGCGAAGCAGCTCAACCGCGACCTGCAGCAGGGCGTCGAGGAGGCCGAGAAGGAGTCGCGCCTCGTGAGCCAAAAGACCGAGGAGACCCGCGAGGCGCCTCCGCAGATCGACGAGCGCATGCGCAACGAAATGGCGCGGATCCCAGACAAGCAGCAGGCGATCCAGGACGCGCTGAAGAACCTCTCGAGCAGGATCGACAAGTGGGGCGACTTCACCGAGGTCATTCAAAACTGGCGAGACCTGCGCGAGCAACAAGACAAGATCATCGAGAGCACCCGCGAGGCTGCGAAGGAGAACCGCTAATGCTGAGCCGAACGATTCGGACCCTGGGGGCGCTCGCCCTGTGGGCCTCTGCGCTCGTCTTCGTCGCCCCCGGGGTGAGCACTGCTCAGGACGCGAAGCCCACGCGCACCCCGGAGGAGCTGGCCCTCGAACAGGAGAACGTGCTCCACGCGCTGGAGCGCCTCGACGAGACCATGTCGAAGCTCGCGGAGAAGATCCGCGAGCGGCAACCCGAGCAGTCGACCCGACTGCAAGAGGCCTACGCCAAGGTCCGCGAGCTCCTGCTCAAGGAAGACATGTCGCAGGTCGTCGAGCACCTGCGCTCGGGCAACCCCCTCGCCGCGCTCCAGGGCGAGGAGTCGGTGCGCGAAGACATTCACACGATCCTCGACATCCTCGAGGGCGCGCGGCGCATGGGGACCAAGGACCTGGAGATCCGACTCCAGCAGGCCGAGGAAGACCGCAAGGCCGTAGAGGACCTCGCCGAGCAGCAGCGCGACCTCAACGAAGAGCTGCAGTCGGACGAGGCCACCAAGGAGCAGATCCAGACCTCGAAGCAGGCCCGCGAGCGCCTCGAGCAGCTCCGCGAAGAGCAGAAGAAGCTGCAAGAGGGCAAGGTCGACCCCAAGGCCCAGGCCCAGCTCGCCGAGCGCGTGGCCCGCGCGACGGACAAGGCGAAGGAGCTCGAGAAGGCCCAGCAAGACGTGCGCGGCCCCCGCGGAGCCTCGGCCCAGGGTGAGTTCGCCCAAGCCAAGGCACAGCTCGACAAGCTGCTCGAGACGCAGCGCTCGATCCGTGAGGGCACCCGCCAGGGTCAGCAGGGTCAGCAAGGCCAGCAGGGTCAGCAAGGCCAGCAGGGTCAGCAAGGCCAGCAAGGTCAGCAAGGTCAGCAGGGCCAGCAGGGCCAGCAGGGTCAGCAAGGTCAGCAAGGCGAACAGGCCCAGAGCGGCCAGCAGGGTCAGCAAGGCGAGCAAGGCCAGCAGGGCCAGCAGGGCCAGCAAGGCCAGCAGGGCCAGCAGGGCCAGCAGGGCCAGCAAGGCCAGCAGGCCCAGAGCGGCCAGCAGGGCCAGCAGGGCCAGCAAGGCGAGCAGGGCCAGCAGGGCCAGCAAGGCGAGCAGGCCCAGAGCGGCCAGCAGGGCCAGCAGGGCCAGCAGGGCCAGCAAGGCCAGCAGGCCCAGAGCGGCCAGCAGGGC
>JAGQRJ010000277.1 GCA_020425635.1 Planctomycetota bacterium
ATCCGGTCGGTCTTCAGGTCCAGGTCGAGGATCACGCGCCCGCGGGCGGCGGGCAGCGCCTCCGCGAGGGTGGGGAGCTGCCCCTGGGGGAGCAATCGCACCGCGCGCAGCTCGGCGAGGGTCAGGTCGCTGACCTTCCCCTTGCCGTTGGTCGTGCGGCGAATGTCCTCGTCGTGCATGAGCACGAGCGCGCCGTCTTTGGTGTGCCGCACGTCGACCTCGGCCACGTGAGCGCCCGCGGCGACCGCCGCGTCGATCGCGGCCAACGAGTTCTCCGCGCGAGCCGGGTCGCCCCGGCGACGGTTGAAGAGCGTGTCGAGGACCCGCGCCCCCCAGTGGCCGGTGCTCGCCCGGTGGGCGGCGACGAGGACCCGTGGGGCACCTGCGCTGCGAAACACGTCGTCGACGGTGAGCGCTTGCCCCGCGGCCGGGGCCCCGCTCAGAGCGCCAGCGACCCCGCCGGACTGCGCCCACGCGGGGGCGGCGGCGAGCAGGGCCAGGGCCAGGGCCAGGCTCGAGGGAGCAGGACTGCGCGGCATGAGGACTCCGAGGGTGAGCAAGACTCCCCCCAGTCCACGCCAATCACGGGCCAGGGTGCTCGCGACACAAACCGCGCAGTTGCGTGCGTTGCGACCCGTTCGTGAGACGCATTCCGGCTTTTCGTAGGGGAGCGCCTGCCCCGCCGGGCGACGGGATCGCGGGAACGCCTTGACCGAGCAAAGATTACGCGTTGGCCGGGCCGCGGGCGGGCGACTAGGCTTGAAGCACCGACCCGTGAACGAACCCAGCCCAACTCCTGTCTCCGCCGAGGCGCCGGTCAACGCCTGGCTGATCGTCCGTCAGTCCATGCAGGGCTTCCGGCGCAAGCCGCTCGAGACCCTGCGCCGCTTCCTCGGCGAGACGATCTGGCAATGGGACCTGACCCGCCTCACCCGCGGGCAGCGCCTCGGCGCGCAGTTCCTGCGCATGATCTACCTCGTGGGCCGCGCCTTCGTGGCCCAGCGCGCGCAGCTGCAAGCCATGGCCCTGACCTACACGACCATGCTCGCGCTCGTCCCCGCCTTCGCGATCGTGGTCGCCATGTTCTCGGTCCAGGGCCTGCGCGACGTCCGCGGTCGGATCGAGGGCTTCATCGTCGAGTTCCTCGCCGCCAGCAGCGAGCAGCAGGTGCGGATCTCGTCCTACCTCCACGAGCAAGCGGACCAGGTCACCCAGAACGGCGGGGTCGCCGGGATCGCGTTCCTCGTGTTCCTGTTCCTGACCGTCGTCTCCTTGCTGGGAACCCTCGAGCGCACGCTGAACCAGGTGTGGGGCGTCCGCAAGCAGCGCGGGTTCCTGAGCAAGTTCGTCACCTATTGGTGCGTGGCGACCCTCGGCCCGATCTTCCTCGGCCTCGCGCTCGTGCACGGCTCGCAGATCGAGCAGGGCATGAAGGACATCGCCCGCTCGCCCCCGCCGATCGAAGAAGAGCAGCCCCCCTCCGAGGAAGACCTGTTCGGCTTCACGGGGGTCGGCGGCGCGCTCTCTGCGGCCCCCGAGCAAGACCTGGAGTCGAGCCTGCGCGGCACCAAGCGGGCGCCGGGCGA
>JAGQRJ010000278.1 GCA_020425635.1 Planctomycetota bacterium
GAAACGACCAGTCGGTGGGGATCTGGGTGCGAATGTGCTCGACGAGGGAGGCCTCCGAGGCGCCCATCTTGACCCGCGCGGCCTCCGGGAAGCCGAAGTGCACGACCGCGGTCAGGAGCGCGATCGCGACCAGGGTTCCGGGAATGTAGTGGCCGATGTGGTGCATGCGCTTGAGCAAGGAGGGCAAGGTGAAGCACAGGACCAGGGCGGCGAGCGCGATCACCAGGTTGGGTCCGATCCCGCCCGCCAGCGGGCTGACGTTGAGCGCGAGGCCGCCGTCCTCGGTCGGTCCAGCGCCGAGCAGCTTCTTGGCCTCGCCGATCCAGATCAGGACCGCGATCCCGTTCATGAAGCCGGAGATCACGACCTTGGGCACCAGCGAGATGAACTTGCCGAGGCGGAACAGCGCAGCCAGGGCCAGCAGCGCGCCGGTGAGGATCATGACCACGTTCACGAAGTGGTCGGGGTTGGCCCCAGGGAGCGCCTTGGTCAGGCCGTCCGGGGCGTTGGCGAAGGTCACCACGGTGAGCGCGACCGCGGTCATGGGCGCGGTGGGACCGGAGCACTGGATCCGGGTGCCTCCGAAGAGGGCGGTGATGAACGCGATCACGCCCGCCGAGAGGATCCCGGCCGTCGCGCCACGCCCGCTGAGCTCGCCGAAGGCGGCGCCGAGGCTGATCGCCACGAAGCTCACCGTGAGCCCGGCGACGAGGTTGCGGACCACGGCCTTCCCCGTGAGCTTGGGGCGAGGGGCTGACCCTGGATCCTCGGCGGAGGGCTCGGGCGCGGGGAGGGCTTGGGGATCGTTCATGGGGTCCAGCTCGGCGCGGAGTACGCGCCCAGTGAGGGGGAGCAAACGGTCGCGGGACGTTCGCTCGCGCTAGGTGCGCTGGGGGAGGTAAGCACCTTGGGCCCGCCTCTCGGCGCTGAAGCTCCGCAGGCGAACCCCCGGGTCGGGGGCCCGCGTCGCGGGCTCGGGCAGCGCCTCACACGGGACGTCGGGTGCCTCGCAGCGCAGCTCGCGCTCCTCGAGCAGGGCGTCGACCTCCTCGGCCTCGACCTCTTCGCCGTCCTGGACGGGGGAGGACCCCTCGGAGCAGGCCGCGCTCAGGCCGTGGGCGCACGCGCCCAGGCAGAGCAGCGCCAGGAGCGCCACCGCCAACCACCGCCGAACCGTCACGAGTCCATTCACTCCACTAGCTTAGACCAATTCCGGCACCTCCGCGAGCGCAGCCAGGGCCTCCGCGCTGAATCAGCTTCGCGCCCGGGGTCCGTGGGCGACGAAGCAGGCGAGGGCTACGGCCTCGCCGTGGTCGCGGACGGGGCGGGGTAGGCGCTGGGCGAGGCGAGCGGGAACGGGCTCCCGGCGCCAGGCGGCCGCGGGCAGGGCGCCCGCCACGGCGCTCCGCCCGAGGCGCTCGACCTCGAAGTCGACCGCCTCGACCGCGTCCTCGAGGCGACTGAAGTGGGCCTGCTTCCGTCCGTCGACGAGCACGTGGTAGCGATCGCCCCGGCGTCGGCCCCGGGCGAGCACGAGGTACTCCACCACCCAGCCTGGGCGCCGCTGCACGTGCAGCGCGACGCCTTTGCTCCCCAAGCTGCTCCAGGCGAAGCCGGAGATCGCCGCGACCTCGGGGTCGAGCTTCAAGGTCAGCGGGTCGAAGGCTGCCGCGCGGCGCTGGATCTCGCCGAGGGTGATCGTCTCGGGGTCGAGCTCGAGGCCTGGCGCGTCACGCAGGGCGTCGGCGTAGATCCGGGCGGCCTCGTCGGCGCTGCGGCCCTGGAAGTCGAGCTGCCGGGGGAGCCCGAACAACGACGGCAGGGTCTCGAGGGGCACGCTCGAGACGTCGACGAAGTCGAGGATCAGGCAGTCGGACTTGCCTGGGAAGGGGCGCATGCCTCGCCCCACGCACTGGGCGTAGAGGCCCGGCGAGCGCGTCGGGCGCGCCATGGCCACGCAGGAGACCTCGGGGTCGTCGAAGCCCTCGGTCAGCACCGCGACGTTGGTCACCGCGCTCAGCGCGCCCGCGCGGAACAGGCGCAGCACCTCCGCGCGGTCCTCGCGCGACTGCTCGCCGTGCACGACCCCCGTGGGCACGCCGACGGCGCGCAGCGCCTCGGCCAGGCGGTAGGCGTGGGCCACCGTGACGCAGAACACGAGGGTCCGCCGGTCGCGGGCCAGCTCCTGGATCGAGCGGGCCACGAGCGCGTTGCGCTCCTCGATGTCGACCGCCTCGGCGAGCTCCTCGGCGACGAAGTCGCGCTGGCCGCGCCGGAGCTCGGTCAGGTCGGCGGCGGTGGCGATCCGGTAACCCCGGACGCCGACCAGGAACCCGTCGGCGATCATTTCGCGCAGGCTGCGCCGGTAGACGATCTCCTCGAACACCGCGTCGAGGCCCAGCCCGTCGGCGCGCACCGGTGTCGCGGTGAAGCCGAGTAGGGTCCCCGCCCACGCGGGGTCGAGGGCGCCCAGGGTCCGCAGCACGCGCTGGTTGTCGTCGGCCACGGCGTGGTGGCACTCGTCGTAGACCACGAGCCCGAAGTCGCGCGCCGCGACCACCCGCGCCAGGCGCTCCTCGTGCAGCGAGCGCAGCGAGCACACCACCACCTTGCAGTGGGCGGGCGCCGAGCGGTCGGCCTGCTCGATCCCCACGAGGTCCGGGTCGCCCAGCGCGCGCCCGAGCTTGTCGCGCGCCTGCTCGATCAGCTCCGAGCGGTGCGCGAGCACGAGCACCGGCCGCTTCGCGATCCGCGCCAGGTGCGCGAAGATCACCGTCTTCCCGGAGCCCGTCGGCAGGCACACCACCTGCCGCCGGACCCCCGCCTTGCGGCGCGCGATCACCGCCGCGACGGCGTCACGCTGGTAGGGGCGCAGGGTGGGAGCGGCGGGGGCGAGGCGTGGCATGGTTCGGGTCCTGGTCGGGTCAGGATACCCGCTGGCTCCGACGCCCTCTCCGCTCGAGGGGAGCCGACCGCTACCGCACCCAGGGGGTGGGGCGGTGGCGCTCGAGGAGGAAGAAGTTCGAGGGCACGCGGGTGGGGCCGAGGGCGAGGTAGGCCTTGCCGAGGAGCAGGTCGTCGGAGTCGGGGTCGATCCGCACCAGGTAGTCGCGCAGGACCTTGCTCGCGTCGAGCAGGGGGTTCTGCCCGCGGCCGTAGTCGAGGAGCAGCGCGTCGAGGTGCACGTTGTCGCGGCTGGCGGGGTCGACCGGGCCCACGGTGTAGAAGCCGAAGCGCTTGGGGTCGTCGTCGCTGGGCTTGGCGATCCAGGGGGCGTCGAGGCCGTTCTGCTTGATCGGAATGTTGTAGCCCCAGCCCTGGCCGGCGGCGTCGGTGTAGAAGCCCTTGACGAACTTCAGGATCGGCGACTTCTTCGCCCACCAGGCCACGTTGCGCCCGCGGAACTCCCAGCCGCTGAGGGCCTCGAAGTCGGGGGTGGTCCCGCGGCGGAAGATCGCCTCGAGCTCGGCCTTGCTCGACTCGCCGAGCTGGAGGTAGCGCGCGCTGGCGCGGGCGTCGTTGGTGGGGGCGCTGAGTTGCTGCACGGCTATCGGGCTCCTGCGGGGACCGCGAAGCGGTCGAGAAGGTGGATCGCGCACCGCGTGGCGAGCGTCATGATCGTTTCCATGGGGTTGACCCCGATCGGCGTCGGGAACAGGCTCGCGTCGGCGACGCTCAGCCCGGCGAAGTCGTAGACCCGCCCGTAGCTGTCGCACACGTGCCGGGTCGGGTCGCCGCCCATGGCCGCGGTGCCCATGATGTGCACGGTCACGACCTCCATGGCCGACTTGGGCACGTGGGTCTGGCGCAGGCGCTCGACGTCTGCGCGCGAGTGCAGGTCGGGCACGCCCTCGAAGGGGAGCACGATCCGCTTCGCGCCGGCCGCGAAGAGCACGTCGCACACGATCGCCGTGCCGCGCACGATCCGCTGGCGGTCCTCTTCGGTGATCTGGTAGGTCGGCACGGGAAGCCCGCCCACCGAGCGCACGCGCCCCGAGGTCGTGTCCTCGATCAGCACTCCGCCGACGACGGTCTGCTTGTACTGGTCGAGGAGGTCGAGCATGTCTTGCCCGTAGTAGGGCATGGTCATGGCCACCAGCGAGGGCGGAATGTTGACCGCCGCCATGAGGAACCCGTCGTCTTCGAACTCGCGCACCTGATACGCCTGGTGCACGCCCTTCCAGCCCTCGACGTCTTCGTCGAACAGGGCCACGACCTTGGTGTTGGGGTGCAAGGTCAGCCCGTGCCCGATCCGCCCCGAGGGCGAGCGCAGGCCCGAGCGCAGGAGCAGGTTCGGCGTCTGCACCGCGCCGCAGGAGATCACGGTCTCGCGCGCGTGCACGCGGAAGCGCCGCGTCTTCCCGCTGGGGTCGGCGAGGCTGCCCTCGACGCCCGTGACCTGCTTGCGGCGGCGAAGCAGGTTGTCGACCCGGCAGTGGGTCAGGATCCGCGCGCCGAAGTGCAGCGCGCGGGGGAGGTAGGTCAGGAGCGTCGACTGCTTGGCGCCGGTGGGGCAGCCGAAGGCGCAGTTGTTGCTGCCCACGCAGTGCAGCTGGTTGCGAATGTTGGGGATCGTGTCGTAGCCCAGGGCTTCGGCGCCCTCCTTGAGCAGGGTGTTGTCGCGGCCGATCGACTCCGGCGACTGGATCCCCGCCGAGAGGTAGCCCTCGACGCGCTCGAAGTGCGGGAGCAGCGCGTCGGGGGTGCAGTGGGCCACCCCGTGGTCCTCGGCCCAGCGGCGGATCACGTGCTCCGGTGTGCGCCAGGTCATGCCGCCGTTGATCACCGTGGACCCGCCCACGCAGCGCCCCTCGGCGAAGGTCACCGGCGGGGTCCCGAGGGCCATTTGCGCGCCGCCGTCGCGGTAGAGGTTCCCCAGGGCCTGGGTCACGTCGGCGTTGAAGTCCTCGGTCGCGTAGTAGCCGCCCTCCTCGAGGACGACGACGTCGAGGCCACCCTCGGCCAGCTCGGCCGCCACCACCGCGCCGCCGGCGCCCGAGCCGACCACGACCACGTCGCAGCTCAGCTCGTAGAGGTCGCCGCCGAAGCGCCGGTTGCGGACGCGCACGTCGGGGACCTGCGGCCAGTCCGAGCGCGAGTAAATGCCGCGCGGCGGGCTCACGCGCCCTCCTCGAGCACGACCACCGGGAGCGTGCGCGGCACGGGGTTCGGCGCGAGGACCTTGGCGGTGTGCGCGGCGATCGCGTCGGCGTGCTCCGCGAGCCGCTTGCGGCGCATTTGCGCGAGGTAGGCCTCGGGGTCGTAGCCCAGCCGCTCGCGCATTTTGGGGTGCTCGTAGAACGCGAAGCTCACGAACATCTTCAGCGCGCGCGCGAGCTGGTGCGTGGGGCCCGGGAGGTGCCACCAGAGGTCGAAGGTCTTCTGCGCGCGCTCCGGGCGCAGCCGGGAGAAGGTGCGCCCCAGGTTGCGCGGGTCCGCGGCAGGGGTCAGCTCGAGGGTCCAGAGCCCCGCGAGGATCCCCTTCTGCAGGTGTCCGGGGAGCGTGCCGAGGAAGCGCTCGACGCCGTCGGCGACGTCTTCGACGATCCCCATGCGTTGCGCCGCGTCGGTGCACACCACGGGGACCAGCGCGCGCACGGTGGCCTGCAGTCGAGCAGGCAAGGTGAAGGTGCTCATGGCCGGCGATCTTACGGAGTTTCCGTCAACGCCTGGCTGAATATCCCCAGATCTCGGAGATCGTCCCGTTCCTGGTTCAGCGCCTGGGCTCGCCTCGCGAGCTTGTGCTGACTGAAGATAGGGAGGCGAGGCGGGTGACATGCAGACCTGGGGCCGGAGGGAGGGGGGCGTCTCCTCGAGGAACGCACGAGGCGTGCCAGGCAGCGGGGGCTACTTGGGGCGACCGGGGCTCCAGGTGCCCAGGCGGTCCAGGGCGCGCGGCCCGCTGTAGGGCAGCCAGCCGCGCCCGCTCGCGCGCTCGCCGTAGTCGTCGAGCGCCCGCTGCTCGAAGCCCGGCTCGGCGGGGTCGAAGTAGTCGATCACGGTCACGAGCTTGCCCTGCGCGCGGTAGGCGTCGATCAGGCGAATCCGCTGCGCGTCGGGGGCGAAGGGGTTGTTCTGCTCTGCGTCGCCGCGGTAGATCACGTCCTCGACGCTGAGCCAGTCGACCGCGGCGAGCAGCGCCTTGCGCGCGACGGCGGGGAGCGGGCGCTCGAGGTCGGGGCTGAGCAGCCCCTCGCCGTTTTGTTGGCACACGACGAAGTCGGGGTCTCGGGTGCGGGCGTAGGCCGCGAGCGCCACGACGAAGGCCGCCATGTCGGCGGCCGCGGTCGGGCGTTCGGCGTTGCCTCCGTCGCCCTCGGGGCCCCAGTGCTCGAAGGCGTCGACCACGTCGAGGAACACCCCGTCGAAGCCCGCGTCCAGGATCCGGTCGAGGGCGCTGGGTTCGTCGCCCAGGGTGGGGTGCCCTCCCGGGTTGTGGATCACGAGCTGCTGCCAGGCGGGGTCCCAGTAGCGCACCGTGTAGTTGCCCTCCCACTCGGGGTTCTCGGGGCCGAGCCACGCCGGCGGGTGGGCCTTCCAGTCGGCCCCCGCCCTCCCTCCGCGCCGGCCCCAGTAGACGCGGTAGTCCTCGGCCTCGCCGACGCTGAGGTAGGCAACCACGGTCTTCCCGGCCTCGCGCAGCGACGCCACCTGGGCCTTGCTGAAGGCGGTCTCCTGGGTGCCGTCCCTGGCGTAGTCGATCACGAGCAGGTCGGCGTCGCACGCGCGCAGCGCGCTCAGCTCCGGGTCCTGGATCCAATACGCCCAGCGCTTGACCGACTTCAGCTTCGGGTGCCCGATCGCGGGCAAGCGCGTCGGGCTCGTCGGCCACGGCGCGTCTTGCGCCAGGCCCCACGAGGCCGCGCACAGCAGGAGCAGGAGCGCGCGAATCCGACCCACGACCGACCCCCTCGCGACCAGCGCGGGAACGATCCTATCCCCCGCGCGCCCCGGCGCGCTATCCTGAGCCCTCCTCGAAGGAGGCCCCATGCGATCCCAGCTTTCGTGTGCTGCTCTCGCGCTCTGCGCCGCCTGCGCCCTGGCGCAGGACTCCGGCGACTTCGTCCCCGCCGCTGAGCTCGAGCGTACGCGCGCGTCCCTCGACTGGTCGAGCCAGCTCCGCAAGCAGGCGGGCCAGCTCGCGCGCCTCGCGGGCATGAAGACCCTCGCGCCCTCGAGCACGGGGACCCTGCGGCTGGGGGTCGTGCTCGTCGAGTTCCCCGACCAGGCGCGGCCCGCGTTCTCCGAGCCCAAGCACTGGGCCGACGCGTTCTTCTCCCAGGGGAGCTACGCCAAGACCGCCACCGGCGAGGCCGCCTACGGCAGCCTGCGCGACTTCTACCTGGAGAACTCCGGCGGCAAGCTCGACGTTCAGGGCCAGGTCTTCGACTGGGTCCAGGTCCCGACCACGCGTGCCTCCCTGGCCGAGCAGCTGTTGGTGACCCCAGGCGTGCGCAACCAGCTCTTCTCCGCGGCGGTCGACGCCGTGCTCGCGCGCGACGGCGAGGCGGCCCTCGACGGCTGCGACGCGCTCGTCTTCGTGTGCGCGGGTCCCTCCCGGCTCGAGGGCAGCAGCGTCCCGCGCGGCTCGATCCTCTGGCCGCACTCGACCTTGTTCATGCACAAGGGCAAGCCCTGGCGCTACTACACGATCGAGAGCGGGCTGAAGTGGTTCGAGCCGATCGGCGTGCACTGCCACGAGCTCGGGCACGTGCTCGGGATCTACGACAAGTATGGCCTCGGCGACGGGACCGGCATGGGGCAGTGGTGCCTGATGGCGAGCGGCGCCCACGGACCCCGCGCCGGGCGGCCCCTCGACCGTGAGCTCGAGTCTCCGCCCGAGACCCTGCGCCGTCTGGCCGAGGACCAGCTCAAGCAGGGCGAGGCCTGGCTGCGCCGGATCCTCCGCCCGCGCGAGGGCGGCGCGCCGGGAGACCTGCTCGTCCCCAAGGCGCCGGACCAGCGTCCGCGCACGGGCACCGACCTGCCCTTCCACTTCTGCGCGGTGTGCAAGGTCCGCCTGGGCTGGAGCCAGCCGATCACGATCGACCCCCGCAGCGGGCACGCGGCCTACCTGACCCCGGTCGAGGACGACCCGAACCAGGTCTTGCGCGTGCTGCTCGACCCCCGCGGCCGCGAGTCGCTCTTCCTCGAATACCGCGCCGCGCGCGGCTTCGACCGGCGCCTGCACAAGGGCGGACTCGTGGTGTGGCGGGTCGGCAGCCCCGGCGCCTTCCTGCGCACCTTCGTGCTGCTCGAGGCGGTCGAGCTGATCCCGGCCCACGGGCTGGACACGACCGACGCCGCCCTGCGCGACCCGGACACGATCCCCTTCCCCCTCGGAGACACACAGCAGGTGACCGTGCGCGGCAAGCGGCGGGGCGCCTGGTCGGTGACGCTCTCGCAGATCGAGGAGCGCGACGGGCGGCTCTACCTCCGGATCTCGACGGAGTAGCGGCCCGGGGAGCGGCCGCGGCTCGCGCTCAGCCCTGCTTGAGGCCGCGCGCTCCCCCCTGGGTCCACTGCAGCCAGTGGAGGCGCCCGACGAGCAGCAGCCCGAGGAGGTTCGACTTGTCGCTGGGGTAGCCGGGGCGGCTCGGGGCGCGCAGCGCCGGAGAGTTCGCGCCGCGGATCGTGACGTTGTGGGCCGCGCCTCGCTCCAGGCGCTTGACCAAAGTCAGCCAGTTCTCCGCGCGGTTGCCCGCCGAGCCGGGGACGTGGATCGTGCGCAGCCGCTCGCGCTGCAGGAGCGACGGCACCGGGTCGCGAGACGAGTAGACGAACACCGCCGGGTCGCGCGAGTAGACCTCGTGGCTGTGCAGGCTGCGCGTCGAGCGCGCTCCGCCGCCGCGGTCGCCCTGGTGGCCCGTGGAGTAGCGGCGGTCGTGCTTGCGGCTGACGTGGAACACCGAGGCGCCCATGACGAGGTAGGGCTCGTCGAGGTAGTGAGCCCAGCGCTCGCCGTCGGCACCCACGCAGCTGAGTTGCGTGGGGAGCAGCTCGACCTCGCGCGGATCGCGCGTCTCGAGCGGCTTCAGCAGGTCGGCCAGCCCGACCGCCTGCGCCACCAAGCCCGCGCGCTGGAGCTCGCCGACCACCTGGTCTGCGGCGAGCCGGCTCGCGGTCCGCACCAGGGGCTCGGGGAAGTCGGTGTTCAGTCGCAGCCGAGCGTCGAAGGCCGCGTGGCCCGGGCCGAGGACGTTGGCCACCGCCTGGGCCGCGCGAGGGTCGTTGGCCACCGCCCGCGGCGGGGTGTGCAGGCACACCACCGCAGAGGAGCCAGCCAGCGCCGGGTTCACCTCGAGGTCGACCCGCAGGAGCTGGGCCAGGGTCCCCAGCCGCGGCAGGGCCCAGCGCTCGAGGTCCGCGGCCAGCGGCCTGCCGCAGCCCGGGATCGCGCACGCGCCGAACACCGCGGCGCAGTCCTCGTGGTAGCGCGCCCCACAGGGGCAGCTGACCCCGACCTTGCCGAGGGCGTCGTGGCAGTAGACGCAGGTCGCGCCCTGGGTGGCGCTGCCGATTCGAATCGTCATGGCCTCAGCCTACGTGATTCCCGCGCCGAGTTTGGACGCTCGAGCACCACCTGACGGGCGCGGCCGGTAGGCTGTCGCGACAGCAGCCAAGGGGAGTGTGGTGGAGCCGACTCGAGAGCACGCGTTCAGCTACCGCGACGGGGTCCTGTGCGCCGAGGCCGTGAGCCTCGACGCGCTGGCGGAGGAGCACGGGACGCCGCTCTTCGTCTACAGCCACGACACCCTCGTCAGCCGCTTCCACCGCCTGCGGCGGGCCTTCGCCCCGCTGGAGCCGCTGATCGCCTACTCGGTCAAGGCCAACCCCTCGCTGGGGGTGATCCGGAGCCTCGCCCGCGAGGGCTCGGGGGCCGACGTGGTCTCGGTCGGAGAGCTCGAGCGCGCGCTCCTGGCCGGAGTCGCGCCGGGCGCGATCGTGTTCTCCGGGGTCGGCAAGCGCCGCGACGAGCTCGAGGCCGGGCTCGCGGCGGGGATCCGCTGCTTCAACGTCGAGGTCGCCGAGGAGCTCGAGCTGCTGAGCCAGCTCGCGGTCGCGCGCGGGGTCGTGGCCCCGATCGCGTTCCGGGTGAACCCCGACGTCGACGCCAAGACCCACCGGCACATTACGGTCGGGCGCAAGGTCGACAAGTTCGGTGTGCCCTTCGAGCAGGCGGTCGCGCTCTACCGCCGCGCGGCCGAGCTGCCCGGGGTCGACCCGCGCGGGATCGATTGCCACATTGGGAGCCAGCTCACCCAGCTCGACCCCTTCCGTCAGGCCCTGGCCCGGATCGGGGAGCTGGTGGGCACCCTCCGCGCGCAGGGGCTCGCGATCGAGTGGGTCGACGTCGGCGGCGGGCTGGGCGTGCGCTACCGCGACGAGACCCCGCCCACGATCGAGGCCTACGCCGAGGTCGTGCGCGACGCGGTCTCGGCGCTGGGCTGCCAGGCGATCCTCGAACCAGGCAGGATCCTCGCCGCGCCGGCGGGCGTGCTCTTGACCGAGGTCCTCTACCGCAAGCAGGTCGGTGAGAAGCGCTTCGTGATCGTCGACGCGGCCATGACCGACCTCCCGCGGCCCGCGCTCTACGACGCGCGCCACGACGTGTGGGCCGTGCGCGAAGGCACTCCCCTGATCCAGGGCGACGTCGTGGGTCCGGTGTGCGAGTCGGGCGACTTCCTCGCCCGCGAGGAGCAGGTCCCCGACGCCCAGGTCGGCGAGCGGATCTGCGTGCTCGGCGCCGGCGCCTACTGCCGCTCCATGACCAGCACCTACAACTCCCGGCCTCGCGCCGCAGAGGTCCTGGTCCGCGGCGACGAGGTCCACCTGATCCAGCGCCGGGAGCGGCTCGAGGAGCTGTGGGCCCACGAGCGGATTCCGGAGTTCCTCGGTTCCTAGGGGGCGCGTCCCGAGCCCCTCGGCCTCGGAGCACAGCTCCTCGGCCTCCCCGAGGGGTCGCGGGCGACGGGTTCCTGTGGCTACTGGGCGAACAGCGGGCTGAGGGCGGGGTCTGCGGTCGCCTGGGCGCGCTCGAGCACCAGGCGGTAGCTGCACACCCGGCTCTCGGCCTCGAAGGGTTCGTCCGCGGCGGGGACCCGCGCGCGGGCCACGATCCCGTCACGTTGACTCGCGGGGACGCCCTGCAGGATTCCGTCGGCCGCGTTCAGGCGGGGGAGCACCTCCGCCGGCCAGAAGCGCCGGCCGTAGTAGAACTCGACGCCCTCGAAGTAGAGCTGGGTGGTCAGCTCGCGGTAGCCCCGGCGGGCGAGCTTCGCGTGGATGTGCGGCGGCCGGATCCATGAGTCGCTGGCCTTGTAAGCTCCGGGCACGACCGTGCGGAACATGAACTTGCCCTCGGCGTCGCTGGTCGCCTTGCCCCAATACTGGAAGTTGGGGTCGAGCCACTCGCGGGAGTTGGGGTCCCTGCGGTGGTTGTAGCGCCCGGAGACGCAGGCCTGCCAGATCTCGACCTGAGCGCCCTCGAGCGGCTGCTCTGCCTCGTCGGTGACCACGCCCTCGACGTAGATCAGCTGCCCGTAGGCCGTGCCCGGGTTGTCGCTGACGAAGGTCAGGTCGCTGTCCTGGTCGACCCAGCGCTGGATTCGCTGGTCGACGGTGGTCCCGTTCGCCCGACGGGCGAGGGGGTGGAACGGTCCCTGGGTCTGCTGCGCCGTGGGGTCGGCGCCCTGCGCGACCCCCGTGGCGAGCAGCCCGCAGGCGCCCCCCAGGGACAGCTTCAACAGGTTGCGGCGGGAGACGGCGTCGACGTGGCTCATTGAGGCTCCTTGCTTCGCTCTCGTGAGGCACACGCTAGGGCGCGAGGAAAGTAAAGAGAATAGAATCTACAGACAGTCAACCATATAGAAAAAAGACACTATGTACGCGCCCAGCCCCGACCCCGACTCGCTGCGTTGCTTCCTCGAGGCGGCGCGGCGGCTGAACTTTCGAGAGGCCGCCCAGGCGGTGCACCTGACCCCGGCTGCTCTCGGGAAGCGGATCCAGCAGCTCGAGCAGCAGCTCGGGGTCAGCCTGTTTCAGCGGACCACGCGCCGGGTCGAGCTGACCACCGCCGGGTTGAGCCTCCTCGCGCCCGCGCGCGAGGCGCTCGCGGCCGGCGAGGCCTGCGTGCGCGCGGCCCGGGGCGAGGGGGGGCCACCGCCCCTGGAGCTCGTCCTCGGCACCCGCCACGAGCTCGGCATGTCGTGGATCCTGCCCTTGCTCTCGAAGCTCGAGCAGGCGCTCCCGCACCTGACCCTGCACCTCTACGTGAGCTCGGGGCCCGACCTCGAGCTGCGCGTGCGCGGGGGCGAGGTCGACGTAGCCGTCTCCTCGCGGCAGGTCAGCGACCCCAAGCTCGA
>JAGQRJ010000279.1 GCA_020425635.1 Planctomycetota bacterium
CTGGGGACGGCGCGCTCGGGCTTCGCCCTCCTGGGGTCCGTCGTCGTCGTCGTCGTCCTGCTCGAGGCGCCCGGTCTTCGGGGTCTTGAGGCGCACGCGGCGCGCCTTCTCGAACTCGATGTAGTCCTCGAGGACCTTGGCCAGGCGCTCGGTCACCTGACGCCCGCCCTGAACGCTCTGCGTCGAGGCCCGGATCATGGGCTCGACCGCCGCCCGCAGTGCCTGCACCTGCTCGCCCAGGAGTCGGTCGAGGCCGAGTCGGCCCAGGTCGACGGGCTCCACGGTGACCTGCGGCGGCGCCGCGGCGAGGGCCTGGAGCTGCGCGGCGAGCTCGATCAGCGGGTTCGGCTCGCCGTCGCCGCCGCCCTGGGCGGCCTGCACCAGGGCGTCGCGCACCCCCTCGACCTGCAAGCCCAGCGCGCTGAGCTGGCTGGTCACCCGGGTCACGGGGTCGTCGTCGCGCCCGCCGAGCAGGTGTTGGCGCCCGAACTCCTTCTTGATCGCCGCCCAGCGCTCGGCCTGCTGGGGGGTCAGTCGCCCGCGGAGCTCGGCGAGCTTGAGCAGGTTGTGCTCGGCGCCCGTGGTCAAGGTCTGCGACTCGCCGCGGTAGTGGTCGTCGATCAGCGCCTCGAGCTCCTCGGGGTTGAGCGCCGAGGCGACCTTCTCCGCGAGCTTGTTCATGTTGCGGTAGCTGCCCTGGAGCTTGAAGGGCGGCTCGTCGCGGTAGTCGTCGTCCATGCTCGCCGAGCTGACGTAGAGCTGGTTCACCTTGAGCAGCACGTCGCGCACGCGAAACAGGTGCTTGAGCACGGTCGTGATCTCGTTGAGCTCGACGCCGGAGTAGGCGCGGGTGAACTCGGTGGTCGGCACCGTCTCGCCGCGAGCGAGGCGCAGCAAGCGGTGCAGGTCGTCGGGGTCGCGCCCGGCCAGCGGAGAGAGCGCGGGGTTGGAGGTCACCGCGTTCTCGACGTAGCTCAGCGCGAAGACGTCCTCCTTCCCGGCGAGGACGTCGCCCAGGTTGTAGGTGTCGGCGCGGTTGGCCAGCATGTCGGGGATCTGGAAGGTCTCGCCGCTCTCGGTGTAGGGGTTACCGGCCATGACCACGCAGAACTTCTTCCCGCGCAGGTCGTAGGTCCGGGTGCGCCCCTTCCACACGCCCTCGATCCGCCGCTGCCCGTCGCAGAGCGAGATGAACTTCTGCAGGAACTCGGGGTGGGTGTGCTGAATGTCGTCGAGGTAGAGCATCACGTTGTTGCCCATCTCGAAGGCCAGGTTCACCTTCTCGACCTCTTGCCGCGCCGTCGCGCTGGGCGCCTCGGCGGGGTCGAGGGAGGTCACGCTGTGGCCCAGCGAGGGGCCGTTGACCTTGACGAAGACCAGCCCCAGGCGGTTGGCGACGTACTCCATGAGCGTCGTCTTGCCGTAGCCCGGAGGCGAGACGAGGAGCAGCAGACCCATGAGGTCGGTGCGCTTGGCGTCGCCCGCGGCGCCGATCTGCTTGGCCAAGTTCTCGCCGACCAGGGGCAGGTAGACCTCGTTCACCAGGCGGTTGCGCACGAAGGAGCTCAGCACCCGCGGGCTGAACTCGTCGAGGCGCAGGCGCTGCTTCTCGCGCTCGAGGAGCTCACGCACCGCGACGCGGTAGGCGCGGTAGGCGGGGACCCGCTCCCGGCGGAACGCCCCCAGGCGGCCGAGGAACTCGTCGAGGCGCAGCGGCAAGGTCCGGTCGTGGATCCGCGGGTGCTGGCCCAGGAGCCCGCTCACGTCTTCCTCGAGCAGCGCCGCGCTGGTCTCTCGCGGGAGCGCCTGCTCGGTGAGCAAGAGCACACTCGCCTCGTCGAAGACGCGGCCCCGCGGGTCGGCCTCGCGGTCGCCGCCGAGGAACGCCTCGAGCCAGGCGCGCACGAGGGCCACCTGCGCCCCGAGGTCTTCGGCCAGGGCCTCGAGGTCCTCCTCGAGCCCGCGGCGCTCGGCGTCGATCCCCTGACGAAAGGCCGCCACGAGCTCCGCCGCTTCGCGGCTGGTCACGAAGGCCAGCCGCTCCTGGGCGAGCTCCTCGACCAGGTAGCGCGACGCGAGAGCCACTTCGTGGGGCTCGACCTCGAACGACTCGCCGAGCTCGGCCCCGATCTCGTCCGCGAGGGCGTCGAAGCCCTTGGAGGTGCCCAGCCGCGCGCGCAGGCGCCCCAGGCTCCTGGCGCGCAGCAGCCAGGCCTCCTGCTGCTCCTCGTCGCCGTAGGCCCAGAACAAGCAGGCGTAGGCCCGCGCCCGCGGCGGAAAGCGCAACAGCCCCGCGGAGCCGTAAAGCGCGAGCAAGCGCGAGAGGATCAGGGTCGCGTCTTGATCGTGGATCCCGCGCTCGTAGCCCTCGTCGTAGCGATCCTGGGCGTAGGCGCGGACCACCTCGAGCAGGCCGCCCTCCGCGAGCCCGGCCTCCTGCAGCGCCTGCAGGCTGCGCCCGTCGCGGCCCTGCTCGGCGTCGTCGAGGATCGCGTAGGCGAGGTACTCGCCGCGGTAGACCTCGGGGGTCTCGCTGACCAGCTGCTGCTGCCAAAAGGGCTTCGTCGCGGCGAAGCCCTCGTCGCTCACCGGCTCGTGGAAGTCGGTCCCCGTGAGGTGCAGCGACATGCCCTCGCCCTGAGGGACGAGGGTCAGCTCGAGCGGTCGGGTGTTGACGTTGAAGGCGTGCCGCCCGAGGCGGATCGTGTTCGCGCCCTCGCTGAACAGGTCGAGGCGATCACGGAGCCCGCGCTGCGCGTCTTGACGCGCGGTCTTGAGCGCCGAGAGCACCTCGTCGGCCTTGACGCTGTCGCCGAGCTCGCCGAGCTGGCGCGCGAGCTGCTGCAGCTTGAGGACCATGGGGTCCGCGGCGAAGTAGGCGTTGAGCTCGTCGACCGAGGGGAAGCTCTTGGCGCGCCGTCCGACCCCAGCCAGGATCCGCTCGGCGGCCGCGAACAGGTTCTGGGCGCGCCGCTGGCGCGCGTCGGTGAGGGTCTGGCGCTTGGCGTCGAAGGCCTCGTAGACCTCCTCGCGCTTGGCCGCCAGGTCGCCGAGGAACTCGTCGAACTCGCTGAAGCGGCTCTCGAGCTCCTCCAGCTGGAGCAGCAGCCGGCTGAGCTGCTCGTCGCAGGCCTCCGGGGTGTCGGCGAGCGAGATCGCGCTCTGCACGTTCTGCGCGAACAAGCGGAACTGCGCGGCGAACTCGGCCTGGCCCTCGGCGCCGAGCAGCTGACGGCGGCGGCTGTCGAGGGTCGCGCGCACGCGGTTCTGCTGGGCGAAGGCCTCCGAGATCCGCTCGAGGACCTCGGTGCGCTGGGTCGTGTCTTCGACCTCGAGGGTGCTCACGACCTCGGTCAGCACGGTCAGCCCCTCGGCCTTGGCCTCGAGCTCCTCGGCGAGCGGGGCCATGTCCTTGGTCTTGCCGGTCGCTTCGATCCGCTCGAGGAGCGCGTCGAAGCTGTGCTTGATCGGGTCGAGGGCCTCGGGCCGCAGGAGGAACTCGATCGCCCCGCGGCTGATCCGCTCGAACTGGGCGACGACCTCCTGCTCGAGGGCTTCCACCCGCGCGAGGTCCATGTAGCGCAGGTCCTTGAGCGTGATCGCGTGCCCGCGCTGGGAGCGCAGCTGGCGCAGCGCCTCCATGAAGGGCTCGACGTCGTTCCAGTCTTCGACGCGCAGCTCGCGCTCGACCTCGCGCTGGCGCTCGAGGGCGGCAGCGAGCGCGGCCTCGGCCTGTTGCCGGAGCAGCTGGACCTTCTCGAACTCCTCGAGGATCAACCCGGCGTTGTCGCGGACCTCCTCGACCGGCGACTTGAGGTCGCCGACCTCGGCGTGGTCGAGCCAGTAGTAGGCGTCGATCGCGCGTTGGGCCGAGCGGATCAGGGCCTCGTAGACCTGGCGGTTGGGCTCCTGCTCTTCGATCGCCCGGGCCAGGCTCAGCGCGTCCGAGATCCCGCGCACCAGGTCGGCGTTGCCGACCTTGGCGAGGAACGAGCCGTCGGTCGGCGCCTGCGCCGCGTGCTCGGGCGTCATGAACGGCGTCTGCCAGATCTGCATGGGGTGGGTGCGCGTGGGCTCGTCGGAGAGCACGCGGAACACGATCATGGAGCCGTCGTCGAAGAGCGTCGAGCCGTGGCAGTGGATCGGGGTCTGGACCTCCTTGCGGATCAGGTTGTAGGGCAGGAGCACGTAGCTGCCCTCGTCGCGCCGGTGGAACACGTAGAGCACGTCTTCGCCGTTGGGCGACTTGA
>JAGQRJ010000280.1 GCA_020425635.1 Planctomycetota bacterium
CAAGCTCCGCCCCTACGGCTTGGTGGCCTGAGGTCTCGGCGTCGGCCTCGGCCTCGGTCTCGGTCTCGGTCTCGGTCTCGGTCTCGGTCTCGGTCTCGGTCTCGGTCTCGGTCTCGGTCTCGGTCTCGGTCTCTGGAACAAGGCGACGCGGGGGAGCGCGACCGCGGGCGGAGGCAAGATCCGCCCCTACGGCTACGGCTTGGTGGCCTGAGGTTCAGGATCGGTCTCGGCCTCAGTACCCCTGAGCGAGGTCCACCCGGTGCGGCAGCGGCGCTCCCGCCGCGACGGCGGCGAGGAACTCGGCGACGGCGGCCCAGCGCAGCGGCTCGTTGCGGTCGCCGTGGGCCACGCGGTGGGGGCTGAGGACCACGTTCTCGAGCTCGTGGAAGGGGAAGCGGCTGGGGAAGGTATGCGCCCGGGCGGCCTCGTCCGGGGGGTAGGCGTACCACACGTCGATCCCCGCCGCGCCGAGCTGGCCGTCGCGCAGCGCCTCGTAGAGCGCCTCCTCGTCGACGACCGGTCCGCGACCGACGTTGACCAGGAGCGCGCCTCGCGGCAGGGCAGCGAGCCGGCGGGCGTCGAGCAGACCGCGGGTGGCGTCGGTCTCGGGCAAGCACACGACCACGACCTCGGCCCGCGGGAGCAGCGCGTCGAGCTCCTCCAGGGGGTGCACCCAGGGCGGGTCGCCGGGCTCCGGCGCGCGGCGCACGGCGAGGAGCTCGAGCTCGAGGGCCGCGAGCAGGCGCGCCACGCGACGGCCGATCGCGCCGTAGCCGAGCACGAGCGCGGTCTTGCCCGCGAGGATCTGGCTGCGGCTCGGCGACTCGTAGCGGATCCGCCAGTCTCCGGCGCGGAGCGCCCGGTCGCCGCTGCCCAGGTGCCGGGCCGCGGCGATCAACAGGCCCAGGGCGCCCTCGGCGGTGGCCAGCGCGTTGTGGTGCAGGTTGTGCACCGCGAGCTGGGGGAAGTCGGCGAGCAGCCGCCGCGTCGAGCCGGGCAAGCCAGCGAAGGGGATCAGGAGCAGCTCGAGGGCCGGGCTGCGCTCGAGGTCCTCCCGGGTGGGGCGCCCCCCGATCAAGACCCGGACGCGGGCGTCGTGCTCGGCGGGGCCCGAGCTCAGCTCGACGGCGGCCCCGCTGCGGGCGAGGGCCTGCTCGAAGCACGCGCGCGCTCGCGGGTCGAGGGCCTCGAGCACGTGGACCCGCAGCGGGCTCATGCGGCGCGCCCTAATCGCCCGAGTCGACGTCGGCCACGGAGGGCGGGGTCAAGTCGAGGACCTCGCCGAGCTCCGCCTGCTCGCTGAGCACCCGCTGCAGGTGGGCGAAGGCGGCGGCCACCTGGGGGTCGTGCTCGTGCAAGTGCTCCTCGGCCTCGAAGGGCTTCTCGAAGGCCTCGGCCTGCAGCCGCTTCAGCTCCCAGGCCGACTCGGCGAGCAGCACCTCGCCGCGGACCTCGTCGGAGATCGGGACGCGAATGCTGGGCAGCACGCCCCAGCTCGGGTCGTCGTCGGGCAGCCGCCCTTGGTGAATCCGGCGCCCCTTGGGGGTGTAGAAGTAGTGGGTGGTCAGCTTGAGCTTGGCCGTGCCTCCGAGCAAGAACAGGAGGGTCTGCACCGAGCCCTTGCCGTAGCTGCGCGTGCCGACCGCGGTCGCCACGCCGCAGTCGGTCAGCGCCCCGGCGAGGATCTCCGACGCGCTGGCGCTGTGCGCGTTGATCAAGACCGCCACGGGCACCGAGGCCAGCGGCGCGGTCGACGTCCGGCGCTCGTCGGCGACGACCCCGCCCCGCCCGCGGGTGGTGACCACCAGGGTCTCTGCCGGGAGGAACAGGTCCGCGAGGTCGACCGCCGCGTCGACGTAGCCCCCGCCGTTGTCGCGCAGGTCGAGGATCAGCGCGCGCAGGCCCTCGCCCTCGAGGCGGCGCAGCGCCTCCGCGCACTGGATCGCCGTCGCCGCGTTGAAGCCCTCGACGAACAGGTAGCCGATCCCGTCGGCCAGGATCCGCTCGCGGCGCACGCTCTCGCGGTCGATCCGCGCCCGGGTCAAAGTGAACTCCAGCGGCCCCTCGACCCCGGGGCGCTCGACGGTCAGCCGGATCTCGCTCCCCGGGGCGCCCTTGAGCTTGCCGGCTGCGTCTTCGGTGCGGGTCAGCCCCTCGAGGGGCTCGCCGTCGACCGCCGCGATCACGTCGCCCGGCAGGAGGCGCGCCTCCCAGGCCGGCGTGCCCTTGAAGGGGGTCAGCACGCGCAGGCGACCCTCGAAGACCTCGATCAAGACCCCCAGCCCGCCGAACTGGCCGCTGGTCTGCTCGTTGAACGCGCGCAGCTGCTCGGGCGGAATGTAGCGGCTGAAGGGGTCGAGGGAGTTCGCCATGCCCGCGACCGCCGCGTCGCGCAGCTCGGCCGAGTCGGGCTCCTCCACCCAGCGCTCGACGATCAGCTCGCGCGCCTCGGCCACCATGGCCAGGTCCTGGGCGCCCGCGGCCACCCACACCCGGTTCAGGCTCCCCTGGTGGGCGAGGGTCAGGAGCAGCCCCAGGCCGAGGCCGAGCGCGAGGTCCAGGCGTGCCGACATGCAGCGAGTGTGCGGGGCCGCGCTCCCTGCGTCAAGGTCGCGCGCGCCGTGAGCGGGCCCGCGCACGCGGTAAGATCCAGGGGGAGGCCGCCATGCTCGACAACTTCGCCCGCCGCGTCCGCGCGCGGCTCGACGAGGCCCGCGGCGCGAGCCAGCAAGAGGCGCTGCGCCAGCTCCTGGTCCAGCAAGAGCTCGACCGGCTGCGCGCGCTGCCCTGCCACAGCGACCCGCGCTGCCTCGTTCGCTTCGGCGCCAAGGTCTACTCGCAGAACGACGAAGACGGAATCCTCGCCGAGGTCTTCCGCCGGATCGGCACGACCAACCAGCGCTTCGTCGAGATCGGGGTCGAGGCCGGGCTCGAGAACAACACCCTCGCGCTCTTGTTCCAGGGCTGGTCGGGGGTGTGGGTCGAAGGCCACCCGCCCTACGTCAACCAGATCCGCAAGGGCTTCCAGCGCACGATCGACAGCGGCGCGCTGCAGGTGCTCGAGGCCTACGTCAACCGCGAGACCGTCGACGCGCTGATCGCGGGGGCCTGCGACGTCCCCGAGATCGACCTGCTCTCCCTCGACATAGACGGCAACGACCTGCACGTGTTCGAGGCGATCCAGTGCGTCCGCCCGCGGGTCGTGGTCATGGAATACAACGCCAAGTTCCCCCCGCCGATCGAGTACGGGCTCGTCTACGACCCCGACTACCTCTGGGAGGGCGACGACTGCTTCGGCGCGTCCTTGACCACCCTCGAGGCGCGCATGCGCGCCCGCGGCTATCGCCTGGTGGGCTGCAACCTCACCGGCAGCAACGCGTTCTTCGTGCGCCACGACCTCGTCGCCGGGAAGTTCCTCGAGCCCTACACGGCCGAGGTCCACTACCAGCCGGCCCGCTACCACCTCAGCGGCTTCCGCGCCGGCCACCCCCCGAGCTACAGCGCGCTCGAGCTCCGCGACCGCTGAGCTCCGTACAGGGAGTCGGCCGGCGCGAGCGCCGGCCGATCCCCCGAGCGTCGACCGCCCGCGCTCAGTACCAGCGGCTCCCCGCGGGGAGGCCCTTCGGGCTCTGCTGCCCCTCGGCGGCCTCGGGGTCGGCGTAGACGGCCTTGACCCAGCGCGCGGAGTCGTGGGTGTAGCCCAGGGGGCCGCGCAGGTAGGCCTCGATCTCGGGCATGTGTCCGGCGCCGTAGACCAGCACCACCCGCCTCTGCTCCTCGTAGCTGGCCCGGGTCAGCTCGCCCATGGCGATCGCGTTGCGCTGACGAATGATCACGTCGCCCACGCTCCCGCCGAGCTGCTCGCCCAAGGACGGCGCGCCGCTGCGCATTTGCGCAATGATCTGCTCGCGCGAGGGCAGCATTTGCTTCATTTGCGGGTTGGCCTTGAGCATTTCGGGCGTGAGCTTCATTCCCTTCATCATGCCCTGCATGCGCTTCATGGTGTCGGGGTGGATCCCCAGCATGCGGAACAGCTGATCCTGGGTCAGGTCGGCGCTGCGCCAGGTCTTGTTGCCGGCGTGCGGGACCTCGGCGCCCTGGAAGTGCAGCCCGGTCGCCATCTTGATCAGCTCGGCCTGCATGGCGTTCATGTCGTCGTTGCCCTGCTCTTCGTAGAGCACGACGTCGGCCTTGGCGAGCTCCTCGCGGACCTCGGCGAAGAAGGCCTTCTCGCCGAAGTGGATCATGCTCACGAGCACGATCTTGGGGCGCGGCGGCAGCGGCTTCTGCTTGCCCATCATGGCGCCCATGCCGCCGAACATGCGCTGGCCGACCTTCGCGTCGGGCTTGGGGCCCGTGTACTCGCGGATCGAGCACTCGAGGACCTCGCCGACCCCCGGCTGCTCGATCACGCGCACGAAGTCGCTGAGCGGACGCGGCCCCTCTTGGGCCGAGGCCGAGAGGGCCAACAAGACGAACAGGGCTGCAGACAGGCGCACGCGCACGGGATCCTCCTTCGTGGAGGGCACACCATACATCCCCGAGGCGGATCTGGATGACCCGAGTCCCCCCCCCGCCGGGGCTAGCGCCGGGGCGCGGGGAGCCTGCAGTGGGCGGTCGCCAGCCGATCCCACACGTCCGGGAAGGTCGGCGGACCCACGTAGCCGGCCTCGGCGTCGCGCACGACCACGTGCGCGATCAGGCGCGCGTCGGCCTCGCCGCCAGGGTGCAGCCAGAACCCCTCGCGCAGCGCCCCCTCGGGCCCGGGCAGCACGTCGACGAGCAGCGCGTCGTGCCCCTGCTTCGCCGCGAGCGCCGCGAGGTCGTCGAGGTCGAGGGCCTCGCCCACGAGCCCGCGCACGGCGACCACCCGCCGCACGCCCTCGTCTCGCGCGAGCTTGGCCTCGAGCTCCAGGAGCAGGGTCGCGGGGTCGGCGAAGGCGCCCTCGTGCACGAGCACGACCCCCACGCTCAGGGGTCGCACGAAGCGCGGCCGCGGGCCGCTGAGGACCGTGGGCTCGCTCGGGCGCACGAAGCGCGCCGGCGGCTCGGGCTCCACGGGGCCGCCCAGCCCGCCCGGTCGGCGCACGTAGGGGTCGCTCGCCAGCGGCTCGCGCGAGGACGACTCGACCTCCGCGGCAGCGGAGTCCTGGCTCGGGGCCGTCTCCCGCGACGCGCTGGCGCACGCGCTGAGCCCCCCGAGGAGCGCCGCGGCGATCCAGGCCTGACCCCGGGCGCGGCTCACCGCGCCCCCTCGGGCGACGCAGCGCGCAGACGGAAGCGACCCTGACCCTCGAGGTTCGCGAGCGCGAGGCGCAGCTCCTCGACCGCGCGCTCGAGCGCGCGGTCCTCGCAGCTGCGCAGCGCCGAAGCGCCCTCGGCGTCGTCTCCCAGGAGCGGGCTCGAGGCCCAGGCCGCCTCGGCCTCGCCCTGGGCCACGGCGAGCACCCCGCCGCTGCGCACGTCGATCAGGGCCGCCTCGTAGCGCGTCCACGCCCGGGTCTCCTCCGCGGGGAGCAAGAGCCCGACCAGCAAGGGGTAGAGCAGCGCGCAGGCGTTGCGCCCTTTGAGGACCCGCCCCCGGCGCCCGAGCACGAGCACGACCTCGCTGCCCAGTCCTCCCGCCGCCTGGCGGATCGCGAACAGGCCCGGCTGCGTGGGCAGCAAGAAGCTGGGGATCCCCACCGCCTGGGCGAAGGGGTCGAGGTTGGGCCCGCCGAGCGCAGGCCAGCCGCCGTCCGGCCGCACAGGCCGCGCGACCAGACCCTCGCGCAGCCGACGCAGGGTGCCGGCGGCGGGCGAGCGCAGCTGCGCAGCCCAGGGAGTGGGATCCCACTCCGCGCCCCCGGCCCAGCCCAGGGCGCCGCGCTCGGTGTAGGCCGCGAGCTCGACCACCGCGAGCGAGGCCGGGACCTGGAGCACCGGCTTGGGGTAGACCTGCACCGGACCGCGCCAGTCCAGGCCTCCGCCCGCGGGGGCCGCGGCGCGCCCACCGCCGCGCCCGGGCGGGACGAAGCAGGCCTCGGCGTCGGGAGCGCAGGCGTCTCCGCTGAACGCCTCCCCCCCGCCAGGCAGCTCGAGGACCGCGGCCAGGCCGGGGTGCGGCGGCATGGGCTCG
>JAGQRJ010000281.1 GCA_020425635.1 Planctomycetota bacterium
CGAGACTAGCGGCCGTATTCCTGGCCGTACCAGCGCTTCCAGGCGAGGACGTCGTTGCCCCAGCGCATGTCGGTCATGGACTCCAGCGCGCGGACCGCGGCGCCCGCGACGCGCCCGCGGTGATCCTGCACGAGGTCGAGGAGGGCAGAGAACATGCGCCGAATGTCGGCGTCGAGCTTGGCGGTGGTCTCGCAGGCGGCGACGAGCACCTCCTGGTCGTCCTCCTCCTGCAGGACCTGCAAGAGGTAGCGGTGCACGCCGAGGGTCTTGCCGTTGTGGGCCAGCCCGTCGAGGGCGGCGATCCGCACGGTCGGCACGGGGTCGGTGACCGCGAGCTCGCCCAACATGGCGACCATCAGGTCTTGCTTGTATTTCCCGCAGGCGCGAGCGCACGCGCCCCGGAGGGCGGGCGAGCTGGACTTGAGCCCGTCCAGCAACGCCTCACGGGCTTGAGGGATCGGCCCCTTGAGCGCGAGCACGTAGGCCGAGAAGGTGGCCAGGTTGTTGCCCTCCTTGACGTTTTGGATCAGGGAGTCCGTCGCGGAGTAGGCGTAGAACCCGACCCCCGCCACAGCGACGAACAAGCCGCCGAAGCCAAGCGAGACGAGCTTCGAGGTGCGCCTGCGGTGCGGCGACCTGTAGATCTCGAACCCTGCGGCGGACGTGGATCCAGAATCGCTGTGCTTGCGAGCCATGCCTCAACCATAACCCCCCGCTGCGCGATCCGCTCGACCGGGCTCAGGGCCCGCGCAAGGCGGCCGCGAGCACGTAGAGCTTCTCGTCGGGCATGGGGCTCTCCGCCTTGGGCATGCACACCGCCAGCGCGCCGTCGGGGCGACGCCACCCGACGAAGCGCAGGCCCGCCTGCGCTCCGACGAAGTAGCGACGCCCGTCGGGGAGCAGGCGCTCCTGGCCGACGTGCCCGTGGCCACCGGGGAGCGCGACGAAGCAGACCTCGTCCGTGTCGGGCAAGGAGTAGCGCACCAAGGGGTGACAGGGGCAGCCCTCCGAGACGAGGGCCTGACAGCCGCTGACCTCGGAGCCGACGAGCTCGGGGCACTCCACCTGGCGGTGGATCAGCTGCTCGACCTCGTCCAGGGTCTGGGGGGAGTCCTCCATGCGGGCCTGGGCTTGAAGCAAGAGGTCGAGGGTCGTGCAGCCCCACAGGCACAGCGGATCGGCGTGGACGAACCACGCGCCGCCGAGGGCGAGGAGCACGCTCGCGGCGCAGGCCAAGGCCCAGCGTCGCCAGCCCCCGCCCTTGCCCCGCGCCGAGTCCTCGGCGTCGACCCGCGCGAAGACCCCGGCGAACAGCTCGGCCCGCGCCGCGTCGGAGAGGGGCGCGCGGGTGGCCCCTACGAGCTTGGTCAGCAGCGCTCGTTCGTGCTCGGCCCGCGCCGCGCAGGCCGTGCAGAGCTCCACGTGCTTGAGGCAGGCGACGTTTTGCTCGACCTCGAGCTCGCTGTCGAGGAACGGGTTCAGCAGGTCGCGAAACTCGGCGCAGTTCACTTCGACACCTCGGTCACTTCGATCCCTCGATCCGCGGCGTAGTCACGCAGGGCACGCCGCAGCTTCTGCCGGGCGCGAAACAAGCGGGACATGACGGTCCCGAGCGGGAGGTCCAGGGCGGCGGCGACCTCTTTGTAGCGGAGGCCGCCCAGGCTCGAGAGCAGCAAGGGCAGGCGAAACTCGTCCGGGAGCTCGTCGAGGGCGCGCTTGACCTCGTCGTCGACCACCTCCTGGTAGACCGCGCCCCAGTTGGTCTCCGCGTCGTAGACTTCCTCCCCAGCGACGTCGGCCACCTCGGCGACCGCGTCGAGCTCCAGGGTCAGGGGGCGCCGCTGCTCCCGCCGCTGCCGCGAGATCCAGGCGTTGGTCACGATCCGGAACACCCAGGCCTTGAAGTGGGTCCCCCGCTCGAAGCCAGCCAGCCCGCGGAAGGACTTGTAGAGCCCCTCCTGCAGCAAGTCGTCCGCGTCCGGCCGGTTGCGCGCGAGCCGCAGGCAATAGCCATGGAGCGCGTCGAGGTGGGGGGAGACCAGCTCCTCGAACTCCCTCCGCCGGTCCGTCATGAATCCTCCCAGCTTAGGAACGAAGCGCGGGCCGGCCCTATTCCCGCTCCGAGGGTATCCCGGGCCGCGCCCGGCGGGGCAGGTTCTGGGTGCGCAACCCCGATCACAGTCGGTGTTTGGGGGCTATACTTGCGCCCGTATGGACCTCCTCACCCTCACCCAAGAGCGGTTCTGCTGGCCAGGGCTGCACGCGGCGTGCAAGCAGAGCGCGATCGAAGAGCTCCTCGATCGCCTGCTCGCCGAGAATGCGCTGCCGGCGCACGCCCGGGAAGAGATGCTCGACGCGGTCCTGCAGCGAGAGCGGCGGCTCTCCACGGGCCTGCAGCACGGGATCGCGATCCCCCACGGGACCACCGGACACGTGACCCGGGAAGTGGCGGGGCTGGGGATCTTCCCCGAGGGCGTGCCCTTCGAGTCGGTGGACGGGAGCACGACCCAGATCGTGATCCTCTTGATCACCCCGGAGGACCTGCGCCACCGGCACGTGACCAACCTCGCGCACCTCGCGCGCCAGCTGCTGCAGCCCGACCTGCGCTGCGCGCTGCTCGCGGCCCGCTCGCAGGAGGACGTGCTCTCGGCGATCCGCCGGGTGGGCGAAGGCTAGCCGTGTTCCCGGTCCACGACCTCCTCCCGGCCCTGCTCCTGGCGGCCGCGGTGCTCGCCAGCCTCGCGACCTTCATGGCCCTCAACGGCAGCGAGGCCCGCCGGCGGCGGGTCGCCTGGGATCGCTTCCGCGCGCTCGTCAGGATCCGCGGGGTCTCGGCCCCGTTGCGCGACGCGCTCAACACCTGGGCCCGGGTGCACTGCCCGGCGACCCCGCACCTGGTGCTCTCGCGGCGGCAAGACTTCGACCGCTTCGCGCGCAGCGAGGCGCAGCGCCAGCGGCACGACGCGCACGCGCAGCGGGCGTTGGCGGAGCTCCGCGGCCGCCTGGGCTTCAAGGCGTCGAGCGCGCGCCCGCGCTCGAGCCACGACCTCGCCCCCGGTGAGCGCTTGACCCTGCGCTGCGACTCGGGTCCAACCCTCGACCTGCGGGTCACCGGCGTGGACGAGCTGGGGATCGAGGTCGCCATGCTCCGCGGGCGCGCCCGCCTCGACCGGGGCTGGGCGTCGTTTTCGCGCGAAGGCGAGGGCAGCTACCGCTTTCGCACCGAGCCCGACGGCCAGCGCTTCCTCACCCACGGGACCTTCCTGATCGAGGACGAGCGTCGGCGCGAGCCGCGGATCGAGCTCCACCGTCCACCCTTCTGGCTCGCGGTCGAGCGCCTGCCCGACGGGCAAGCCCCCGACGACCCGGAGGGGGTCGAGGTCGAGGTCCTCGACCTCTCGGCGAGCGGCGTCGCGTTCCTCAGCGATCGCCAGGTTCGCCGCGGCTCGGAGCTGGACTTCGACCTGCCGCTGGGAGACGACCTCAAGATCCGTGGGCTCAAGGCCCAGGTCCTGGCCCACGGCTACCGTCAACAAGGTGGGCGCCGGCCCCACTTCCTCCACTGCCGCTTCCTGGGGCTCACGGAGCCCCAGCGCAAGGTGCTGGAGAGCTTCGTGTGGGCGCGGCTGGAGGGCTGAACCTGCGGCGGCAGCGCTGAGGTATGCTGACGAAGAAGGGATTCGAGACTCATGAGCGACGACGTCGAGCGCATGAACCATGCGCTCGCCCGACTTGAGGGGGGCAAGATCAAGGCGATCGCCGACGGCGACCGCGTCTACCTCATGATCCAGGACGCCCCCGAGGAGCTGCGTCGACTCGCGGACGCCCTCGAGAAGCTGAACGTCAACGAGATCAAAGCCCTCGTGGCCTACGCGGACCCCGCCCGCCGCGAGAGCCAACGCCTCGCCGCGCTCGACCCGCCCGCTCCCCGCGAGGCTCCCCTCGACCCGCCTTCGCCGCCTCCCGGCAAGCGCGTGGGGTAGGGGTGTTGGCGGGCCGCAACCTCGCGTGGATCGTCATGTGCGCGCTCGTGGGTGCGGACGCGCGCGCCCAAGAGCGTCTCTACCTCCCCCTCGACCCGCAAGGCAGCGAGAGCCTCGAGCAGGTCGACAAGCTCCTGGCGCGCGAGCAGTGGGACCGGGCGGTCAGCGAGCTCGACCTGCTCCTCGTGCAGGGCGGCGACAGCCTCGTCGAGCGCGGCGACAGCTTCGTGACCGTGCGCGCGGAAGCCCGCCGGCGCCTGCGCGCGTTGCCGCCCGCCGGGCGAGCCGCCTACGCCCTCGTCCACGAGGGCCCGGCGCGACGGCTATTCGACGAGGGCGTCCACACCGCCGACCCGCAGCGCCTCGAGCGCCTGATCTCCGAGCACGTCGCCTCCCCGCTCGTCGAGCGCGCGCGCAACGTGCTCGCCTCGAACTACCTCGAGCGCGCCGAACCTGGCGCGGCGCTGCCTCACCTCGACGCGCTGCTCGCACTCGAGGACCTCCCCGCCCCCGACCGCGAGCGCCTGCTGAGCTTGAAGGTCTGGGCGCTGAGCATGCTCGGGCGTGGGGGCGAGGTCGCGCGCACCCTCGACGCGCTGAGCCCCGAGGCGCGCGAACACGTGGCACCCCTGGCCGCACGCCTCCACCCTGCTGCGGCGCGCCCCGCCCCTCCCGCTGGAGCCCCGGTGGCGTGGGTCCGCGTCGAGGCCGGCTACTACGAGACCGAAGACGACCCGCGCAGCGCCTGGAGCTTCCCCCGCGCCGACGGCTCGCGCCTCTACCTCCACGACGGCAGCCACGCCCAGGCCCTGGACCTCGAGACGGGGAGGGTCCTCTGGCGAACGCCGCTGCGCGAGGGCGAGGGCTTCCTCCGCCCGGCTGGGCACTGCCGGCTGGCCCTCGCCGAGCGCCGGGTGGTGTGCCTCCTCCCAGGAGACGAGGGCATGGTCGGCCTCGACCGCGAGAGCGGCAAGCTGAGCTGGCGCGCCTCCCTGACCGAGATCAAGCAGCGCGCCGGCCTCGAGCTCCCCGGTCACTTCTCAGGGCGCCCCGAGGTCGTCGGGGGCGTGGTCGCGCTGACCCTCGTCACCGAGCACGAAGACCGCGAGGTCCACGTCGTCGGCGTCGACGCGCTCACCGGCGCCGTGCGCTGGCGGGTGTTCGTCGCCAGCCAGACCGGAGGCGCCCCGCCGCTGCCCTACCTGTCCCAGGGTGAGGGGCGACTGGTGTGCGTGACCGGGCTCGGCGCCCTGGCCGCGCTCTCGCCGCAGGGCGAGATCCTGTGGGTCGTGCGCTACCCCAGCCAGCGCGACGTGCGCCGTCAGCCCCAAGGCCCCTTCCCGCAGCTGGGCCCCGAGCAGCCAGCCGGCCCCCCCGAGCGTGACCCGAGCGCGCTGGTGCGGCGCGGCTTCGCGTGGGTCGCGCCCGCCGACGCCAAGGGCGTGTTCGCCTACCGCCTCGGCGACGGGAGCCTCGGGGGCAGGATCGACCGCGTCGAGCGCGGGCGGATCCTCGGCGCGAGCGCCGAGGGCGTGCTGGCCCTCGAGGGCGTGCAGATCCTGCGCGTGACGCGCGAAGGCGCCAGCGCCCTCGGGAAGCTCCAGAGCCCCTTGGCGGGCCGCCCCTGGGTCGGCGGAGGGCACGCCTACGTGCCTACGGCCGCGGGCCTGACCGAGGTCGACCTCGAGCAGGGCCGCGCGGCGAACTACGCCGCCTGGGATCCGCGCTTCGGCAGCGGGAGCGTGTGGGTCGAGGCGGGGAGGGTCGTCGTGGCCGCGGGCAGAGCAACCTACGCCCTGGGCCAGCCCCTCGCGGGCGAGGCGAGCGGCGACGCCCGCGCGGACCTCGCCCACCGCGCCTGCAGCGTGCGCGACGCGGCCCAGGGCGCGCTGCAGAGCGCGGGCGAAGCGGCGCGCGCCGAGGTCAGCGCCCTGCGGCGAGACCCCGACCCCGAGGTCGCCCTGCGCGCCGCGGAGGTCATAGGCGAGCTCGACCGCGCGGTGCGGGTGGTGCGCTGGAGGCCGCTGATCAAAGACGCCTGGGCGCGGCAGGTCCCCGACCTGCTCAACCGCCTGACCCACCCCAACCCCTACGTGCGCCTGCTCGCCCTCCGCAGCCTGGGCGCAATCCAGGGCGACCCCGCGGTGGCGACCCTGCTCCGCGAACTGCTCGGCGACGACGACCCTCAGGTTGGCCTGACGGCGGCGATCGCGCTCCTCGGCCGCGGCGACCGCGCAGGGCTCCCGGTGATCGCGCGCGCCCTCGAGGCCGACGGGGTCGAGGGCCGGGTCGCCGCGCTTACCGCGCTGGCGGAGCACGGCGAGGCCGCGGACACGTCGCTCGTGCGCCCCTGCCTCGACGACCGCCGCCCCGCGGTGCGCGCGGCGGCGGCGGTCGCCGCGCTCGGGCTCG
>JAGQRJ010000282.1 GCA_020425635.1 Planctomycetota bacterium
CTGAGCACCCCAGCGGCGCTGGGGCTCGGCGTCGCCGTGCTCTGGGTCGCGCGCGGCCGGGGCTCGCGGGCCGCGCCGCAGCCCCAGGTCGCCGCAGAGCACGACGCCTCGCCGACTCCCCCCGAACCAGCGCCGGCCGCCCCGGCCGCCCCTCCCACCCCCGTGCAGCCACAGCTGACCCTCGAGGAGTGGCTGGAGCGCGCCCGCGAACACCTGAAGCGCGACGAGGTCGAGCAGGCCCTCGCCGCCTACGACGAGGTCGTCGCCCTCGACCCCCAACGCTACGACAGCTACTCCGCGCGCGGGACCACGCGCTTTCGGGCCGGGGACCGCGCGGGGGCACTGGCCGACTACCAGCGCTTGATCGAACTCGACCCCGAGCACCCCTCGTCGAAAATGGCCCGCGGCCTCGTCGCGCGCCTGGAGCGCGAGCTCCGCGAAGCGCCCGAGCCCAAGCCCCAGCCGACCCCGGATCCTCCTCCCCCCGCCGATCGCGAGGAGGCGCTGCGGCACTACAATGCGCTCGCGGCGAAGCACGAGCGCGCCCGGGAGTGGGAGGCCGCGGAGGCCGCCTACGCCCACCTCCTCGAGCTCGAGCCCAGCCGAGGCACGACCTACTCCCAGCGCGCCACCATGCGCTTCAAGAGCGGAAACAAGCGCGGCGCGCTCGCCGACTACCGCCGCTTCCTCGAGCTCTACGACGGCGACCCTGGCCTGCGCAAGCCCGTCGAAGACATGATCCGCGGGCTCGAGGCCGAGCTCGGACGCTGAGCTCCGCCGCGGCGCGGAGGCGCAGCCGAGGCACGCCGCGCAGCGCCTTACGGCGGCCCGTGACTTTTTTGCGGGCTTCCCCCGTCGAGGGGGAGTGAGCGCAAGAGTTCAGCCCGAAGTTGGCGGTATCATTCAGCCGGTGGACCCCCTCCTCGGACGCACGATCGGCGGTGTCACGCTCGAGCGGAAGCTCGGAGCGGGGGGCATGGCCGCCGTCTACGCGGGCCCCGACAGCGAGGCGAACGGGCAGGTTCGCGCGATCAAGCTGCTCTCGGTGGCGAGCCACGACCACCTCAAGGCGCGCTTCGAGCGCGAGGCCAAGATCGGGCACCGGCTCAACCATCCGCTGCTGGTGGGCGTCCACCGCTACGGCATGTCCGGTGACTACCACTACATGGTCATGGACTTCGTCGAGGGCGAAGACCTCGGACAGGTGCTCAAGCGCGAGGCCCCGCTGGAGTGGGCGCTGGTCGCCGGGATCGGGCGCGACATTGCCCAGGGCCTCGTGGTCGTGCACCAGCTCGACCTGGTGCACCGCGACCTCAAGCCGCAGAACGTGCTGCTCGACACGACAGGGCGGGTGCGGATCGCCGACTTCGGCCTGGCGAGCTGGCGCAGCGGCCCCGAAGAGCTGCAGCGGATCGGTGAGCTCTCGCTCACGCGCACCGGCGACGCCTTCGGCACGCCGCTCTACATGGCGCCCGAGCAGTTCATGGACGCCAAGACCGCGGGCCCACCGGCCGACCTCTACGCGCTGGGGGTGCTCTTGTTCGAGGCCCTCGCCGGGCGCGCGCCTTTCCACGCGAGCAACGCCCACGACCTCTCGCGCCTGCACTGCGAGGTCGCGCCGCCCGACCTCGAGCCCCTCGCGGGCGACTCCCCGCCCGACCTGCGCGCGCTGATCAAGGAGCTCCTCGCCAAGGAGCCCGACGACCGGCCCCTCGAAGCGGGCGAGGTCGCGCAGCGCTTGGGCGCGATCGCCGAGCGCGGGAAGGCCTCGCCCCTGGTGCTCCAGGGCGGGACCTCGCCGGGCACGAAGTTTCGTCCGCAAGGGCTGGGCACGCCGGCCCCCACGGTGCGCATGGATCGCGGAGGCCGAACGCTGTGGCCGGTGGGGGCGCTGCTCGTCGTCTGCGGCCTGGGGCTGCTGGCCTGGCAGCAGCGCTGGGTGCACCGGATCGCGGCGGGCGCCGTGGAGCGCGACCGCTACGCCGCGGTGCTCGAGGCGGCCGACCACGCCAGCGAAGCGCCGCAGGCCTACGTCGAAGCCCTCGAGGCGCACATGCGCGACGTGGGCGAAGGCGGCTGGCTGAGCGACGAGGTCCGCGAGCGCTACCGCACGCCCGTCCACCTGCGCGAGTCGATCTACTTCGTGCCGGAGGCCGGCGCGAACGAGCTCCTTGTCGCGATCCCCGCGGGGACCTACACGATCGGCGTGGAAGGCGGCGACGGGGAGCGCGCGACCAAGCGCCGCAGTGTGACGCTGCAGGGCTTCTTGATCGACCGCGCCGAGGTCACCAACGCGCTCTACCGCCGCTTCGTGGCGCGCTTCCAGGCCGAAGGCAGCCCTGCCCTGGACCCGAGCGCCGACGTGACCGCCGTCGTCGATCGCTCGAAGCTGCGCAGCCCCGACCCCGACGGCCCCGTCGTGGGGCTCTCCGCCTACGAGGCCACCGCCTACGCGCGCTTCTACGGACGGCGCCTGCCGAGCGAAGCCGAGTGGGAGGTCGCGGCGAGCTGGGACCTCGGCGCGGGCAAGCCGCGCCGCTTCCCCTGGGGCAGCCTCGAGCCCGACGCCTCCGAGCGCAAGTTCTTCGCGAACCTCGCCTTCGCCGACTACGGCTACGTCGACGACGGCGGCGTGTTCGTCAACGAGTTCACCCCCGGCGGGCACTTCGAGTTCGACCAGTCGCCCTTCGGGCTGTTCGACTGCGCCGGCAACGCCCGCGAGTGGTGCGCGGGCGACCTCCCGCTGCCTGGCGCGCAACCCTTGCGCGGAGGCTCGATCCTCACCAACCACGCCGACGACGTGGCGCTCTCGCGCCGGCAGGAGGCCGACCCCCAGAGCCGGCCCACCGACGCGGGCTTCCGCACCGTGCTGCCCTTCGCGCCCTAGCCCGCGCATGCCTCCCCCTCGCTAGGCCAGAGCGCAGGTGTTCGCGACCGCGTCGACGAGCGCGGCGGCCGCGTCGCCGGTACCCAGCCGCGCGCGGGTCAACGCATAGACCGAGGCCACGGGGAGCCGGTTCCACGCCACGGGCACC
>JAGQRJ010000283.1 GCA_020425635.1 Planctomycetota bacterium
GCAAACTCACCACTTCGTGGTGAGCTTCGCGGGCTAGCGCGCGCCCAGCACGGCCTTGGCCCGGGTGTGGTAGCGGAGGCGGGTGGCGTAGCCCGCGATCGGGCCGCTCACGGTGAGGGTCACCTGCCTGAAGTCTCCGCCGTCCGCGACCTCGTTGCCTCCGCGGCGCTTCCAGTAGCCGCTGGCCACCCGGAAGCCCAGCGAGGGGCTCTCGAGGAGCTGCGGCGCGCCGGCCAGGTCCACGCCCAGCTCGCGGCCCATGCGCTCGAAGGCCTGGCGCGCGCTGGCGAGCAAGGCCCGCGGGGCGGAGGAGCCAGCCTCGAAGAGCGCGAGCTCCGCGCTCTCGTGGGCGAGGGTCGCCAGGAACGCCGCGCGTCGCTCACGGGTCGTGATCTCCGCGTCGAGCATGGCCTGGTTCAGGTGGGGGACGTAGAGCAAGGCATGCTCCGCGCTGACGTGCGGCATGATCTGGCGCAGCTGCGCGGCGGTGATCCCTCCCGGGTCAGCGTCGGCCTTCGGCGACGCCGCGAGCAGGCGCTGCAGCGTCTGCGCGTCGAGCCTCCCGGTCACGATCAGGCGCTCTTTGCGCTGGAAGTCCTTGAGCGCGCGCTGGGTCAACGGACCGAACAAGCCGTCCACCGCGAGCGGGGGCTCCGCGCCGGCCTTGTTGAGCATCGCCTGGAGCCGGCCCACGCCGGGGCCGAAGTTGCCGCGGGCCAGCCCGGGGTCCAGGGCCTGGCGGGCAGGGCCTCGATAGACGGTGGTGTCGGGCTGACCGCCCTCGCGCATGCCCGAGGTAGTCGCGACGGACGTTCCGCGCTCGCGCCCGGCGGCAGCGGTCGCGGAGGTCCCGCTCCCGCGCCTGGCCGCAGCGGTGGCGGACGTCCCGCGCTCGCGCCGGGCCGCGGTCGCGCTCGTCGCGGACAGCGGCTGGCGCGCTGGGCTGCGCGACTCACGGCTGGCAGCGGCGCTCGAGCCCGAGCCGCCGCCGTAGACGCGCTCGAAGGTGGCGGGGACGTCTTGGCGTCGGCTGTAGCGGTCGGCGTTGAACACGTGATTCCGGTAGGCCTGGCGGCCGTAGTTCTGACTGGGGTCGTTGTAGGCGCTCCTGGTGCGGAAGCCGGTGGCAGCGATCAAGCGCCGACGCGCGCTGGGGCCGACGCCGTCGGCGCGGAGGGCCTGGTCCAGCGCCTCGGTGTCGCGGGCGAGCGCGATCGCGCGCCGGGCCTGCGCGAGCTGCTGAGCGGAGCGTGACCGATTGATCGATCCGTTGCTCACGGGCTCGTACTGCAGGTTCCCGAGGATCACGCCTTCGATCGAGCGGCTGCGGGCGTTGTAGGTCCCCGGGGAGAGCGTCCGCGTCTCGATCAGCGCCGCGCGGTTGAGCACGGAGCGCGCGACGAGCGCCATGCCCAGCTCGCCTTCGCTCTGGGCCTCGGCGATCACCAGGCGCTCGAGCAGACGCTGCTCGCTGGCGCTCTGGCCGCGCGCCGGTCCGGCGGTCGCGAGCAGGGCGCTCAGCAGGGCCGCGCCCTGGGCCAGCCAAACCATCGTGATCGACTTCGACATGTCGTACCTCCGCGGGGCCTTGTGCAAGGCCGGTGCCGGAGGTTCGCGGGTCCACTTGCGTCCCAATCCGCTCAGGCTCCCCGCCGCGCGCAACGTTTCACGACGTGAGCGCCCTCGGATCGCGCGCGCGGAGGGCGCAGGAGGGGCCCAATCCCTTCTTCCCAGCGTGAGGCGCTTTCCCTCGTCTGCGCGGCCCCAACGAGACAAGGCCGGCCGCGCAGGTGTGCGCGGCCGGCCTTGGTGTGAAGAGAAGAGAGAAGTTGGTGAAGGAACAGAATTCAGAGAAGAGACGTCGGACACGATCCGACGTCGGAAACAGAAGAGAAGGCAGAGAAGGAGAGAACAGAAGAAACAGAGAAAGGCAGACGACGACCGTCGCCGTCACCAACCCGTCCATTGCAAGCCCGGGGCCAACTCGGTGGCCCTCAGTTGCGTCGCAATCCCCGCATGAAACCCTTCGCGGGGACTGGGGCACATGGACTTACGTCGCGTGGGCGCTCGCGCAGGCGCGCCTCGAACCCATTGCCCTCATGGGCCTGAGCGGATCTTGGGTTTCGGCTTACTCCCCGCTCGGCGGGGGCTCGATCGGGAGCGGAAGCACCTCGAGCACCGCGATCCCCGCGTCGTCGAGGAAGAACACGCTGACCAGGGCGGTGGCCGCGCCGCCCTCGAAGGGCGCCTCACCTTGGGGGCGCGTGAACGCGCCCGTGAGCGAGATCCCGTCGGCCGGGAGTTCGAGCTCGGCGGTCTCCAGGGGCGGCCGCTCGAGGGCGGCCTGGATCAGGTTCCAGCGCGCCTCGCCGTCTTCGGGCAGTGGGCCGGCGAAGCGCAGGGCCATGGCGGCGCGCCGGATCGGGGGCAGCTCCGCGTCGTAGACCAAGGCGGCCTTCACGTGCAGGGTCTCACCCTCACGCTCGACCTTGCCGCCGGCGGTGCGGAAGCCGGTCTCGAAGGTCTCGAGGGCCTTGGGGTAGAAGATCCGACCGCCCATGGTCCGCCCGCTCATGTAGGTGTAGCCCGGCTCCTCGTCGGCGGGCACCTGGCCGACGAACTCTGCGGGGACGGACTCTTGGAGCGAGGGCGCGCCGCAACCGACGGCGAGCAGGGTCAGGGCAATGACGAGGGGCGTTTTCATGCGGCGAATTCTACGCCGCGCCCCCCCGGGCGCGTCCGTCCGAGGGGGCGCGCCGGGCTACTTGGCTGGGACGGGGCGGGACGTCGGGGCCTGCCCCTCGCCCTCGCCCTCGCCCTCGTCGGCCTGACGGGTGACCTTGAAGGTGTCCTCGGGGAACTCTGCGTCGAGCTCGAGTCCGGTGAAGGTCTCGGTGATCGCGGCGGGTTGGTTGCCGCGGTCGAGGACGCGCTTGGCCGGCAGCCCGGTGACGGTGTCGATCCAGAGCTTGACGTGGAAGCCCTGACCCATGGCGCTGGTGTCGAACTCGATCACCTGCAGCGAGCGCTCGCCGTCGCGCTCCTTCTCCCCGAGGCTGAAGTTCTCGCTGCTGAACGCTTCGCTCCCGGGCTCGGCCGCGCGGAGGAAGACCGGTCCGACGACCGAGAAGTGCGAGACCGCGCCCCGCAGGAGCTTGGTGAGGTTGGGGTCGGTCTCGTTGTCCTGGCTGCTGGAGCGTCCGCTCTCCTCGCTGGTGGTGCGGGTGGTCGTCCCGTTGGAGGTCATGCTGAGCGAGAGCGGCATGCCGTCGGGGCCCGCGCCCTCGACCCCGAACTTGACCTTGTTGCCCTCGGCCACGCAGAGCTGGCCCTTGAACTCGAGCTGCTGCCCGGCGGGGCCCATGCGGCTGGTGAAGTCGACCTTGAGGGTCTTCGCCGAGCTGAGTTTGGCCTCCATGGCCTCGAACAGCGCCTGGGCCTCCTTGGCGCCCTCGGCGCGCGCGAGGCCGAGGCTGACGACGAACAGGAGTGCGAGGCTGCGAACGGTCATGGAGCCCTCCTCGGGCGGGGTGTGAGGCCCGACTCTACCCCGCTGTCCGGGGCGATGTCGGCTGTTCGAGGACGCGGAGGGGGAGCGGGAGATTCAGGCGGAGTCCGAGGCCGACGCCGAGACCGAGAGACCGAGACCGACGAGGACTCCGACGCCGAGACCGACGCCGATCCTGAAAACCTCACGTCCACCAAGCCGTAGGGGCGGAGCTTGCCTCCGCCCGCCGTCACGCTCCCCCGCGTCGCTCTCTTCCCGACGCCGACGCGGAGACCGAGACCGCTCGGCACACCCCTGCGAGGTCACGCGCGGCGCGATCTCGCAGGGGGGCGGGTCGACGGCCTGACGCTCGTCGACCTCCACCTCCAGCGTACCCGCGACGTCCAACACCCGGCCCCGCACGAAGCGCGAGCGCCGCCTACGAGCGCGAAGGGCCGGGTGTCGGACGCCGCGGGTGCGCCTGCGGTGGAGGCCGACTCCGCTGCGGACTGGCGGGCGGGGGCTCGGACCTCGAAAGGAGACTCGAATGTTTGACGTGTA
>JAGQRJ010000041.1 GCA_020425635.1 Planctomycetota bacterium
CCTCGAGGGACCGGGCCCTCGGCTGTGCGAGGCCTGGGCCCTCGCCCACGCGCGCGGCGAGCTCGCGCAGATCGGCTCCCACGTCCCCTCGAACCTGGCCGCCCTCGCCGCGGGGTGGGCCCGCCGCCCCGCGCGGATCGAGGTGCCCCGGCGCGACCCCGAGCTGGTCGCCAACGTGAGCATTCCCGGAAAGCCCTGGGAGGGCTCGAGCCCGAGCGTCCCCCTGCTCGCCCCCCAGCGGGTCTTGGTCTCGACCGGGAGCGCGGTGCTGCGCTACAGCCGCACCGGAACCCTGCTCAGCCAGTTTCCCCAGCGCCTGGACGGCGCCGCGCCGCCTCCGGCGGAGTCCACCCGCCTCCGCGCCGAGCTGACCCCCCTCGGCGACGAGGTGTTCGCGCCCCTCGCCCTCGAGCGCTGGCTCGCGCCGGCGCGAGAGCCGAGCCCTGGCGCCCAGGCCGACCCCGCCCTCGGGGGCTACTTCTACAGCCTGGTGGGCCTCGAGCGCGAGACCCTGCGCGTGGGCTGGTGGGACGGCGACCCGGGCCCGCGCGCGGCCCCGCCGCCCCTCGCCCCCGAGCCGCGCCTGGACGCCGTGCTGCGCGCGGGGCACGTGATCGCCTGCGCCAGCGACGGGTTTCGCGTCTACGTGGCCTGCCTGAGCAAGGGGACCGAGCTCGGCCTGTTCGTGTTCGCCTACCGCCCCGTCTCGCGGATCGGGCAAGACCTGGCCCTCGAGCCCGCGTGGTCGGCGCCCGTGCGCGTCGTGCAGGTCGAATACGGCGGGGCGGAGGACCTCGCCGTGCGCCCCGAGGTCGCCGCCCGACTCTCCCTCGACGGCTGCGGGCGCCTGGTGTGCACCACCGACGTGGGGATCGTGGCCTGCCTCTCGACGGTCAGCGGCGACCTCGAGTGGCTGCACGAGCGCTTCGCCCAGGGCAACGAGACCGAGTTCCGCCGCTGGGGCCCGCGCCAGCAGCCTCCCCCGCCGCCGCCCCCTGCGGCCGCGTTGACGGTCCCCGACCCCGAGCGCCCGGAGCTCGGCCCCCTCGCGGTGGCCTTCGCGGGCCCCGAGCTGCTCGGCGTGCGCCTGCGCACGGGCGAGGTGCTCTGGAGCCGCCCGCGCCAGACCCTCGAGCACCTGCTCCCGGGCGAAGGCACCGAGTTCCTCGCCTACGGCGGCAGCCAGGCCCTCGGGCTGAGCGGGCGCAGCGGCGAGTCGACCCACCCCCAGCGCCGCCCGCTGTCGATCGGCCGCTTCGAGTTCTGCGGACTCGGGGTCGAGGTCGCCGGGGGCTACCTGGTCCCGGTGCGCCTCGCGCAGCGCGCGGGCGGCGTCGGCGGCGGCAACGTGAGCCTGCACCGCCTGGCCTGGCGGCGGCTCCCCCAGGGCGGGCGCTCGATCCTCTTCGACGGCTCGCACCGGCTCCCGCTGAACGAGCCGGCCAACCTGGCGATCGACGCCGACCACGTGGTCGCGCTCGGCGCCACGCGCATGGTCGTGGTGAGCTTCAGGCAGTGAGCGCCGGCCGGCGAGGTCGGCTCAGGCGCTCCAGACCTCGTCGACCTTGAGGCTCCAGAGGGTCCCGTTGGGGCCCGCCTCGACGCCCTCGGCCTCGGGGCCGCCGCGGCGCATGCGCCGGGTCTCGTCTTGCTCGAGGGTCAGGAGCTCACGCAGGCTGAGCTCGAGCTCGGCCTCCACCGGCTCGAAGCTGCGCGAGAAGCTGTAGTAGCCGCGCGCCTGGGTGGTCAGGTGGCGCACGGCGGGGGTGCCGCGGAGCTCGCCGGCGACGGCGGAGACGATCGCGCCCATGCACACCGTGAGCTGGGCCTCGTGCTCGCCGTCGTTGAACACGAAGGTCCCGGTCCGGCGCTCGTCCTCGAGCTGCAGCAGCTTGCGCAGGAGCGACTCGCGGTTCCAGACGTAGCCCTCGAGGGTGGGCCCGTGATCGCTGAAGAGCAGGACCTCGGAGCTGTCGTCGGTCAGCAGCGCCGGGGCGGCCACGCCCTCGTGCACCAGGTCGACCTCGAAGCGCTTGCCGGCGAAGGCCAGCTCCTCGCCGCCGTGCAAGACCACCGGCTCCTGGCCCCGGATCCGCACGCCGTCGACGCGGGTGCCGTTGGCGCTGTTGGCGTCGCAGAGGACCGGGCGCTCGGCGTCGGCGTCCCAGCGGATCGAGGCGTGGAAGCGGCTGATCGCGGGGCCGTCGATCACCACGTCGTTGGTGGGGTGCCGGCCCACCCACAGCTGACCGCCCGGCTCGAGCCAGAACGACGCGCGGCTGTCCACGGCGCGCAAGGTCAAGCTGAAGGTCGCAGTCGCGGCGGACGCCCTCATGGCCTCTCCACCTCCCTGCTGGCCTTATCGGCCGCGCCCCCCGCAACCTTTGGGCGCGTTCGGATTTCTGAACGCACGCGCTCCCAAGGGGTTGCGACGCCTCCGGGGCCTCGCCACACTCGCCGCATGCGCAGCCTCGTCGTCTGGGTTTGGGTCGGCGCGGCCGCGGTGGCCGCGGCCGACGTGGTGCACCTCACGAGCGGGCGCAGCGTCCGCGGCGACGTGATCTCGGAGACCGAGACCGAGGTCGTCGTGCGCGTGGCGGGCAGCGGACGGCTGACCTTCCCGCGCAAGCTGGTGCGCGAGATCGAGCGCGAGAGCCCCGGCGCGACCCGCCTGAGCCTCGCGCGCCAGCGCAGCCGCGAGGGCGCCTGGGACGAGGCCCTGCGCCTCTACCGCGCCGCCGCCG